>DATGSL010000312.1:0-3599 GCA_035302665.1 Opitutales bacterium
GCCGGCGCGGCGAATCTTTCTTTTGTGCGTCGTGAGTCAGTCACGGCAGAAGATTGCCATAGAAGGCCGCGCGGTTCCTTGATGCAGATCAATAACCGGCGTTTTACCGGTTCTTACGATGTTTCGGCGGGCCATTCGAGCTCCACGCCATCTTCGATGAGCATTTTTTGAAAATCTCTCAAATGCGTTTCCGTGTTTCGTGTTTGGCTCGGAGTCAGCCCTTTTTGTTTGCAAAACGCAATCAGTGCACCTGCCGATTCGCCGATATTCCATTCGACTGGATGGAGCCGGTAGCAGCCGTTGGTGATGTGCGTGGTGCCGATATTTTTGTTCGCCGCCAGAAGGTTTTCGACCCGCTGGGGAATCAGCGCTCCGAGCGGAATCTGGAAACGCAGGGAGGGAACATCGATGTAGTTATCGCCTCCGGTGCTCGGATGAAGGTCGATGTTGTAGCTGCCGACGCCAACGGAATCGTCAAAAACGGCAGCGGAAACCGGAGCATCCGCCGGTAAACCGAGTTCCGCTCGACGTCCGTGAGCTCCGACATGTTGTTCCAGGACGGTGAATTCGGCGCGGATTCGGCGTGCTTCCCGAATGTAAGGATACATCGCCAATCCATCTGTCGTTCCAACGAGTTCCGGGCGCAGGCGCAATCCGGCCCAGCCTTCGCCACCGTCGGGACGTGGAGCCTCTGTTTGTAGCCAGTAGAAGAGAGCGAGACTCAGGCGGCGCGCGCCCTCGAAGTGTTTGGCATTCTCCTCCTCAGTTCCCATAAAGTGACCGAGAAGATAATCATTTTGCGGCCAGTTGATTAGGCTGATGCTGCCTTCGTAGGTTCCTGGTTGAAAGTTTTTTAACCAAGCAATCCGTCGGTACGTCCACCAGCCGCTCGCTTCGGTTTTCGGGTCGAAGGCAAGCGTCCGCGGCTCCATCGTGAATGGGCTTGTGTAGGTGAAACTCAGAAGTCGACCGGGCCAGGGAGGCGTCAGTTCGGGAACATAATCGCGCCAAAAAGCGTAATCGGGCGGCGGATCGCCGACGAAGTCCTGTCCATCGACATACTCGATTGGAAAACACCAAGTTACCGCCTGCATATTATCAGGCTGTGCGGTTTCTGGAGCGTGGAGTTCTCCGGTATCCTTTTGGGATTCCGCGCCGGTGACGTATTCGGTTTTCGTCATCGGCAAAAGGTCACCGAGTTCCGTCGCATCGATAAAATAAGGAGCTTCGAGAGAACGTGAAACCCCGTTGCGAAGATCCTGAACGACCAGTCCCTTGATGCGGTCTCCGTCGGTTTCGGCGGCAACGGCTCGATGATTCAGGAGAATCGAAAGACGGCCGGTGGCCAGATAGGGAGCGAGCATTTCGTAAAGAACGGCGAGTGCGACGCGCGGTTCGTGACAGAGCCGGGAGACGCCACCTTGACCTGGATTCAGGTTTTCCTGACCTTTTGCGTGATCGGTCAGCGGATAATTTCTTCTGTAATAATCGCGGATCCGAGTGCGCAATTCGCGGTAGGTTGCGGTCGCTCCGTGGGTTTCGATCGCCCGGTGTTCGTCAGGCGGAACGGCCTGGGAAGTGAGCTGGCCGCCGATCCATTCGGTTTCTTCGGTAAGAATGACCGTTAATCCATTCCGGGCGGCGGCCAAAGCTGCAGCGCAGCCACCCATGCCGCCGCCGGCGATGACGAGGTCGGCAGCAAATGATTTTCCTTCTTTTTTCGAGAGGGATAAATCGGCGCCTTGGGCGAGTTGATTGGCCCAGAGGACGGCAGGCGTGGAGAGGGCAAGGGTTTTGAGAAAGTGACGTCGTTCCATTGATTTCTTTTTTTAAATGAGGTGTTAACTACAGGTTGGATCCTGAAAGGGATATCCACGTTGTGGACTGACATTGCCGATGAGGCCAGTCTCAAAATGAATCATTCATTCATCGTGCGACTATTCAGGGATTTTTAAAAATATTTTCCCATTCGATCTGGCACTCCCTCCGCGATCGGTAAAAGATTCTCGATAATTTGGATCACCAACAAATTTCAAGATTATGAAACGACTTCTTTTTCTGTCTCTTCTCCTTCCTTGGATCGGGGCGGTGGTTTTTGCGGAAACGGAAAAATTGCCACGGCTCGATCTTTATCTTCTGGTCGGGCAATCGAACATGGCTGGGCGTGGTGAAATCGAAGAAATCGATCGCACACCTCATCCCCGTGTTTATGCGCTCGGTCCCGAAGATACGTGGGAACTGGCGGTCGAACCGCTACATTTTGATATCAAGAACCGCGGAACCGGTCCGGGACTCGCGCTTGGGAAGGAGCTTGCTGAGAGGAAACCGGAGGCGACGATCGGCCTGATTCCGAGCGCGGTCGGTGGAACGATCATCGATTACTGGGCACCTAAGCATCCGCGCGGGCTTTACGAGGAGGCGATTCGGCGAACTCGGATTGCGATGAAGGATGGAGAACTGCGGGCGATTATCTGGCAGCAGGGAGAATCAGATTCTACCGTTGCGCGCGCTCCTCTTTATAAGGATAAGCTGATCGCCTTGATGAAGCAGTTCCGGGAAGATCTGGAGCGGCCGGATCTTCCAATTGTTCTTGGCGGACTCGGGGACTTTTTGCGCAAGCCGCATCTTCAGGTGAACGAAGGAATCGAGCAGGCAGCAGAAGAATTGACGAATGCACTTTTTGTTCCGGCTTCGAAGAAAGGACACATCGGCGACAGCCTTCATTTCAATTCCGCAGCCCAACGGGAGAACGGTTTAAACCAGGCAAAAGCCGTTCTTCAGCTGGAAAATAAAAAAAATGAACTTAAATAGTAAAAAAAGCTTTCCTTTTAGGAATTACTTGTTTTTTGTTGGAGATGTTACGAATTCCCCTGCTTAGCGGGGGATGGGGTAATTAAGAAAGCAGCGGCCGGTCGTTTAGGGGTAGGCGACCGGCCAACCTTTTTCCGGATTCGGCGCCGAACGTCTTGGCAAGCTGCCCGATCATGCTTGTAGTTTCCGATGGGATATGGACGACGGAATAAAACCGCGGCTGCGAATCGCGATCTTTGATTGCAAGGAGAGCTAAAATTTCCCTTCCTAGTTCGCTTATGGAAAATCCTTCCCGCACACCTGTTCAGTTTGCCGGTTTGATTCTTGGCCCGGTTGCCGCGCTCCTTTTATTGCTTTTTTTTAAGCCGGTGCCTGATAGTCCGCAAATCGGTTATATGATGGCGGTCGTTGTGCTGATGGCGATTTGGTGGATCACGGAAGCGATTCCGTTGGCGGCGACTTCTCTTTTACCATTTGTTCTTTTTCCGTCGCTCGGGATTCTCCCAGCAACCGAAGTAGCCAACTCGTATTTCAATCCGATTATTTTTCTCTTTCTCGGAGGATTTTTGATCGCGCTTGCGATGGAGCGCTGGGATTTGCACCGACGAATTGCGCTGGCGATCATCGATACGGTCGGCCGGGATCCGCAATGGCTGGTTTTGGGCTTTATGGTAGCGGCCGCTTTTTTATCGATGTGGATTTCGAACACCGCGACCGCTGTTATGATGTTGCCGATCGGCCTTGCGATTCTTTCGAAGCTCAATGAGGCTTTTGGAGAGGAAAGGTGT
>DATGSL010000313.1:0-2328 GCA_035302665.1 Opitutales bacterium
CCATTTGAAGCGAGACCGATCACCTTGTCGCCCGGACGGACAGTCGAGCCGGTCAAAATCTGATCTTTCTCAACGACGCCGACAATCGATCCGACCAGATCGTATTCGCCTTCGCGGTAAAAACCAGGCATCTGAGCCGTCTCCCCTCCGATCAAAGCACAATTGGCGCGGCGGCAAGCGGTCGCCATTCCGGTGATCAGGCGCTCAAAGATTCCCGGCGCCAGTCTCCCCATCCCGATGTAGTCGAGGAAAAAAAGCGGTTCGGCTCCCAGAACCGCAATATCATTCACGCAATGATTAACGATATCCTCGCCGACGACCTCATGGCGACCGGTGCTGAAAGCGAGCCGCAGCTTTGTCCCCACTCCGTCCACACTGCTGACGAGGACCGGATTTTTATATTTCGTTTTTGAAAGATCGAAAAGGCCGCCAAAACCGCCGGCCTCGCTCAACACTTCGGGTCTACTGGCTTTACGCAACTCCTTCTTCAAGTTGCTTTTAAGGGTGTCAGCCAACTGAATATCGACACCGGCTGCGGCGTATTGGTTTGGACTCTGCATGGATCGCTTCGTGGTCATCGCTTTCTAATCAAACCGCGCAGTCTGTCTGCTTAATGGGTCTGTTGGCAAGAAATCTTCCAACTGTTTTAAAAATCGATCGGATGGACACATTGTTTCTTCCGAAACTCTCGACCTTCTACAATCTCAAGCCGCGACAAAATACGTCCCAACTCACACTGATCGGAAAGACTGATTCTATCAAATCGCTCCGCCGGTTGCAGAGCAAAAAAAGAAGGCTATTTTGATTTATGAAAAAGATGCTTTCCCGAAAGCTGCCGGGATTTCTTATCGCTTTCGTAAAGATCCCGAGCCTTCTATTTGGCCAGATATCGACCGGCGATTCCGAAGCCGAGGTCAAAGGAGCACTCGGAGAACCGCAGGGGATCGTCGAAGCATCCGGACAAACGACCTACGTCTTCGAACGCGGCCAGGTAATTTTTAGAAATGGAAAAGTGATTTCCCATTCGCTGATCTCTGAGGAAGAAGCTCAGGAGCGACGCAAAGAAGCAGAAAAACGAAAACAGGAACAAGCGGCACGCGCAAACCTGTTGCTCGATCAGGTTCAACAAAACCCGGAGTTCGCCGGAAAAACTAGCACCGAAAGAAAAGTTTTTTGGGACACATTCCACCAACGCTTTCCCGAGTTCGATGTCGATTTTGAACGGGTCGTTGCAGCGAGACAGATTCTGGCAGAAAAAGAGCAAAAGTCGCACGACGCTGAAGCCTTGCGTCAGGAAGCGCTGAAAATAGCCGCCCTCCTGCAAGACAATGCTTTTGCTTTATCACCCGGTTTCTACGGAGGTGGCCTTCCTCTCTTTTTCGACCATCTATTTTACGAGCCGTTCTCGCGGAACAAAACGGTAAAAGGAGCCTTCGATCACAGGTTTCACGTGCGAAAACCTCCACCTTTGCCACCGACTCCGCGAGAAAGAGCCATGCCGCTCCAACAACACGACACCCGGATCTTCAGCCGCGCGCATTTCGAGCACCGGAAAAGCCCTCAGCACCACGGTCCGCGACATGGGAAGCACCGCCACTCTTCTCACCGGCGATAAAAACAAACCCAGCTCTTTTTCGAAAAAAAGGCCCGAATCCAGCGATGGAAACGGGCCTTCAAATTTTTGTTTCGGATCAATCCGAACGCGAATCGGTTACTCTTCGTCCTGAAGCGCGGCGACTACATTGAAGTCTTCCAACGTCGTGATGTCACCGAATTCAGTTCCACCGGTCGCTACCTGCTTGAGGATCCGACGCATGATTTTTCCGCTTCGGGTCTTCGGAAGAGCAGAGGTGAAACGGACGACTTCCGGCCGCGCGATCGCTCCGATCTCGGTCGCCACGTGCGAACGCAACTCCTGATTGAGTTCATCCGTCGGCTCATGACCGGTTTTCAAAGTAACGAAAGCAACAATCGAACTTCCCTTGATTTCATCGGGACGCCCAACAATCGCCGCTTCCGCAACAGCTGGGTGGCTAACGAGAGCACTTTCAATCTCAGCTGTTCCGAGACGGTGACCCGAAACGTTGAGGACGTCATCAATCCGTCCAACGATCCAGAAATAACCGTCCTCATCCTGACGGCAACCGTCGCCGCTAAAGTAAACTCCAGGGAAATCGGACCAATATTCGGAATGGAAACGCTCATCATCATTCCAAAGCGTCCGCAACATCGACGGCCAGGGGCGCTTGATCGTCAATTTTCCACCGGTTCCCTTTTCGACCGGATTTCCTGCGTCATCGACAACTTCCGGAACAACTCCGAAGAAAG
>DATGSL010000314.1:0-8110 GCA_035302665.1 Opitutales bacterium
CGGTCGACTGGCGGGCAAAGTACACCCGGGAGATCATCGGGCACAAAAATGCCCTTATTCCGCACGGCATGGCGGCCAATGTCGCCTTTTACGACGGAAGCGTCCGGCGAATCTCGCACACCGACCTGGTGGCCTACCCACAAAACAGCCGCTTCTGGCGAGGCGGATTCTCCGAATAACCTTCCCCTTCAGCTGTTAGGACTCCTTAAAATGAAATCGCAACTTACTCCGCTCCTTACCCTCATCCTTTTCCCGCTTCTCGCGAAAACAGCCACTGCCGATTCCGCTTTGGGCAACGCGCTCGGTCAGCCCGATTGGACCTGGAACACCGGCGGCGATTCTCCGTGGGTCGTTTCAAATAACGGTGGTCCGTATGACTCTGCTGTTCAATCGGGCACCTTAAACGCCAACGAAGAATCGTGGCTGGAAACCGAAATCGAAGGGCCCGGATTTTTAAGTTTTGCCTGGAAAACCTCAACTCGGTGGAATCACCACTTCCTAACCTTCTCTATCGACGGGAAAACCCATCTCCGCGCATCCGGCGAAACCGATTGGGAGATCCGGACCGTCGAACTCGCTCCGGGAAACCACCTCCTTCGCTGGTCCTTTGCAAAAGATACCTTGCCGGGAATCGGCGATGATAGCACTTGGCTGGCAAATATCGTGTGGGAACCGACAAGACCTTTCATCTTCCTCGAACCCTCCAGTCAAAAACTTCCAGCCGACGGCGGCATTTACGAAATTCAGATTTCCACCGATCAAAATTGGACCGTCGAGTCGTCGCCCGATTGGCTTGTTGTTTCCAAAGAGTCAGGCAGCGGTAACGGCCTCCTCACCATTGAAGTCTCGCCAAACCTCGGCATCGCTCCCCGTTCCGGAATCATTTCCATCGGCAACTCCGAACATTTCATCAGCCAAGCAGCCACGACCGATCCCCACTTTGCTGCGGAATTGATTCCGATCGATTCCGATGAGCAACTTCTCCGTTTTCCGGCCGAACCGGGGATCCGTTACCGCGCCGAGTTCTCGACCGATCTGCGCGAATGGAGGGAAACAGAATTCCAGCTCCATGATACCGTGCAAACGAGCGTCAAAGTGCCCGATTTTCTCGAGGTTGAAATCGGCATCGAGCCTCCAGCCGATGCGAAATCGGACTCCCGACATTTCTGGCGGATTCGCGCCCAAACTCCTCCACCGAACTATTCGGTCGTTCCGGCCGGACCATTCCTGATGGGCGATTCACACGCTGAGGAGAAGCTTTTCATGATGGAAGCCAGTCCCGCACACCTGGTTTCCACCGATTCGTTTTACATAAGCCCGAATCCGGTCAGTTTTGCCGAATGGCAGGAAATCGTCACTTGGGCAGTCAACAATGGCTATGATTTCGACCATCCGGGCCAACGCGGGGCAGATGCTGACTGGAATGAGCTCCCCGAATCTCCCGAAAACAACCGCCATCCGGTCGTTGCCATTTCCTGGTATGATGCAGTGAAATGGTGCAACGCGAAAAGCGAATTCTCCGGAGCGATTCCCGCTTATTATACCGATGTCGCGCAGACAACGATCTACCGGACCGGCCAAATCGACCTTACCGATCAGCACGTGCGCTGGAATGCTCCCGGCTACCGCCTGCCACGCGAAGCCGAATGGGAAAAAGCGGCACGGGCCGGATGGGTCCGAAAACGGTGGCCGTGGGGAAACGAGCCCATCACAGCTGAAGACGCGAACTACACCCCCGCCGGAGAAACGGAAAGCGGAACCTCTGCGCCCGGATCGTTCCCGTCAAATGCATACGGTCTTGAAGAAATGGTCGGCAATATCTGGGAATGGACCTGGGACTGGCACGCAAAAGAAACCTACCGCAAACGCGCCGATAGCCGGTCGAAATCGCCGATCGGTCCGCCACACGGATATCAACGCATCGTTCGCGGCGGATCATGGGACTCGACCACGGAATTCACCCCTCTTTCGACCCGTCTCGGCATGAACCCCGGAACCACACTCCCCGTACAAGGCTTCCGCCCAGTCTTCGGCAACGGCCTTGAGTGAGTGCAATTTGCGGCACCTGACTAACCGTCCGGCGCCTCCAAAAAATCGATTAAAATACGAGCGGGCGGCGGGCATCGTGATGACTCCCTTTATTTCGCCCTTGCTATCCCTAAAACTATGGACTGAAATATCGGGACGTATCATAAGCAATTTACCAACTGCTTATCCGATCTTCTTATCTTTAGCCTCAACAACCTCAAACTAATTCACCTCCGAACCCTAAAATGAATTTCGAAAAAGCTGTCGATAGTATTCCACTTATAAATGACTTAAAACGGATCGCCAGTGCTTATGTCATAGATTATCGAAATCTCGACGAGCTGGAGATTCGCGATGCATTAAAGAAGACCGCTCCCCAATACTTCCACGACGATAACGTAAAAAAATCAATCAACTATCTCTACTTTCAATCAGACCGGGATAGTCGCGTTTTGGCGCCAATATTTCTCAAGGAGGTTTTGCTCAATAAAGATGGGCATATGTGCCCTCAAAAGGAAACGGAAGACGAGATCATCTCTTTTCAGCAGGAAATCATTGACAGATCCAATGAAGATATTACTCGGCGAAATGATGATCGTCGAAAAAAAATCGAACTTTTTCGTTTTGTGCTGGAAACCGCTTGGGACCATAATGATGAGATCTCTATCGACGAAAAAAACTTGATCGAGAAGATTCGAATCCGCCTCAAAATATCCGATAATGAATACCGATTAGTCGAAGCGAAGATCGGGAAATTTCCGAAATCCGACAATGTTCTTCATACCCGGAGCGAGATTGAGAACGTTCGGCGAATTTTACAATCACAAGGCTTACTTTTTTCGTTTCGAGATAATGAAGGGAGAACGTTCGACGTCATTCCTTGTGAGGTCGCGCAGTCTCTGCGAAAAGCATTAAATTTGGAAATTCGAAGGCACGGGTATAAAGAGATGCTAAAGGTTAAATATGTTCGAAATAAATCCTATTTAACACAAGTTTTGGAAAAAGGTGAAGTAACGGTAGAAGGGAATCCTTCGTTAGAGGCACTTCAGGAAATGTGCATTGAGCTCATCCGCCCCTCCAATGTACTCGGTGGTTTTTCTATCAGAGACGGACTGGATCGGACGAATCTGGCACAATGGTGCACTGATCTCTCCCTGAACGTCAGCGGTACAAAAGTCGAACTAGTTCAACGGCTACTCGATTTCTATGATAACCTTCTGGAACGAGAGGATGACCCCAGCGATGAAAGGATGATCTGGTATGACTACTTTGAAGCTCTCGCACGCCGAGACATCGGCTATTTGCGGTCCCAACAAATTATTACGCGAGATTTAGAGATCGAACAAAAATTCGAGCAAGCAACCCAATATCTGTTCGAGAAAAAACTTCGCCACAAACCGCTAACCTTGGCAGGGAGTATGCATGCAGATGGAGCTCTCTCTTATCGGGATATGCTCATTTATTGGGACAACAAATCAAAGGAATCTTCGGTTAACCTACGCGACCATATTCGCCAATTTGATGGATATATTCGCAATGCCGAAAAAAAGGTTGCCTGCTTTCTGGTAATCGGCCCCGAATTCACAGATGATTCAGGTCTCCTTGCCATGCAATTTCAAGTGGAGCAAGGGACAACCATTACGTTAATGCGTGCTTCAGATCTAAAAGGTTTGGCTGATGACTGGAGCAATCGGGAAACGGACGACCCATTTCCATTAGGTTACCTGATCCAACCAGGACTGTTCAATCGTTCGCTCGTTGCTTTATAAAGGCTAAAAGCAGCAAATTTCTCTTTTTTCTTCGATTTACTAGATCCCGTCAGGGCTTTTGTTTTTTCGAAAAAACTGGAAGGCGATTAAGCTGAGGGTATCGGCGTCGCCAAAAAATCGATTAAAATACGAACGGCGCTTTCCAGCTGTTCCACTTCGATCGATTCATCCGGGCGGTGGGCATCGGTGATGTTGCCGGGACCGAAAACGAGACTGGGAATGCCGGCAGCAGCGTAAGCAGTCGCATTGGTCATGTACGGTGCCGAAAGGAATTCACATTGCCCTTTTTCCCGCCGCACCGCATCGGCCAAACCGATCGCAAATGGCGAGTCTTTCGGGGTATCGATCCCAAGACGGTTCAAGAGCGGCTCTTTGACCTTTATTCCGTCAAGATCGGAGAGGAGCTCGCGGATTTCTGCCAGAACGGTTTCTCCGGTTTCATCGGGCAAGAGTCGACGATCGACATCAATCGTGCACGAATCAGGAACAACATTGACCGCCTGGCCGCCGCGAATCACACCGATGTTTACTGTTCCACATCCGAGAGTCGGATGTTCCAAACGGTTCTTCAAATCCCGCGCATATTCATCGAGTCGCGACACGACGGAGCTCATTTTCGAAATCGCATTCTCTCCTTTTTCGGGAAAAGCGCTGTGCGCGGCGATTCCTTCGCTCTCTACCTGAAAACGCAGAACTCCTTTGTGCGCATGGATGATGTCGAGAAGGGTCGGCTCTCCAGTGATCGCTCCCCGAAACTCCAACCCTGCTTCCATCAAACGAAATGCACCGGTCTGCAGATCTTCCTCGTCGATCGTAGCGGCAAACACCAGCGGTGTCGCAAGCCGATCGGGATGTTTTGCAAAATAGGCCGCCACCGTCAGAAAAACGGCAAGCGACCCTTTCGTATCACACGCGCCGCGCCCGAAGATGCGCCCTCCTTTTTCAACCGGCTCAAAAGGGCTTCCGGTAAGCCAACCTTCCGTTGCAACCGTGTCGAGATGGGCCTCGAGCAACACCGCCGGTCCGGTCCGATCACCGATCGTCGCGAAAACATTATCCCGACCGTCCGGAAAAACCGTCTGCCGCTGCGGCTGAAGACCGGCATTTGCCAAAAACGCCTCGACGAAGTCCGCGATCCGAGCTTCACCCGTCCCATCAAAGGAGGGGTTCACACTCGGGATCGCGATCAGATCTTTTAAAAGTTGTCCCGGCGTTTTTGCTTCGACGGACACGGCTGATTTTATGAGAGCCAGCGATCGAGGTTTTCCGCAACAAACTCGTCGTCCGTAAATTCCGGATAGGCTGCGTGAACGCGCTCAATTTCCTCTTCCTGGCCGGGCGAAAGAACCTCGTCCGGATTCAGGCACCAACGGCCGGGCATCAACCCTTGTTTCGCCAACACGTGGTGAATTCCCGGAATACAGCCTGCAAAATCTCCGGCAACGTCGAAAAGAGCCGCGTTGTAATCGGTCAATCCGGCGTTGCGGGTCATCCACTCGTGGCTGAGAGTCGGCTCCGTCCGAACTTTCTTAATCTCCTCCAGCATCGCGACCGCTTTTTGCGTTCCGACGCCCCACTGTCCAAGAAGACCTCCGACGATCCAGCGAACTTTTTCCGCTCCCGTTTCAAAGGCAAAAGGAGTCAGAAGATCAGCGATGATATTGTCGTCGTTACCGGTATAGAGTGCGATATCGTCCCGTCCGCTGTCGATCACTCCGCGCACAACGTCGATCGTCCGATAGCGGTGGAAGGGAGCGATTTTGATCGCGATCACGTTCGGGATCTCTGCAAATTCGCGCCAGAACCGATAGGAAAAGACCCGCCCGCCAACCGCCGGTTGCAAGTAAAAACCGATTAACGGCATCACTTCTGCCACGCGGCGACAATGATCGAGAATTTCGGAATATTCCGCATCGCCCATCGCGGTAAGGCTCAGCAACCCGGCCTGGTAACCGTATTTCTGCGCCGTCGCGACCTCCTGAAGCGCCTGATCGGTGCGGCCGCAGATACCGGCAATTTTTGCAAAATCGCGCGGATTGTCCTTCAGAGCCTCATCAATCGCCGTCGATGCAAGTTCGAGCACCGGTTCGAAAAGGCCGTGTTGCGGTTCGCGAATCTCGAACTGGGTCGAATGAACTCCTACCGCAAGTCCGCCGGCTCCAGCGTCGACGTAGTAGCGGGTGAGCGCTTGCTGATGTTTCTCCGACAGCTTCCGGTTCTCATCGAGAGCGAGCGGCTGAGCGGGAATGACATGTCCTTGTTGAAGAAAATTACGAAGATCGGTCATAAAAAAACCTCCTGATTAAAATTTTCCGCTGCGCGCTTCAAATCCGGTCGGCTTTCCGAGAAGGTCGCCACCGCTTTTCATATAATCGGCAACCCATTCGATCATCTGATCGAGCTCAACCGTGAGCGATCCGAAGAGTTCCATCGACTTCGAAGCGTTGCTCAACCAAGCGGTCGGCTGCTCCTCTCCCTCAAACTTCACAGGCCGATCGAAAATCTTGCCAAATCGTTCCGCCAGGTCGCGCACCGAATGCGTTTCCGGCCCGGTAACATTAAGAATAAAGGGCGGCACCGCGGCGTGATCGAGAAGTTGGATCGCGCGTGCAACCGCATCTTGTTGCCAGATCACATTGACGTGGCCGGTGGAGATATCGACCGGCTCCCCTTGGTAAACTTTTTGTGCGATATCGACCAAAACACCGTAACGAACTTCAATCGCGTAGTTCAGACGGTAAAGGGCGAGCGGCGAATTCTTCTTTTTAGCAAAATAGGTAAAGATCCGTTCGCGGCCAACGCACGAATTCGCATAATCACCCGGAGGACCGATCTCGTCTTCCTCCCGCGATCCGCCGCTATCGACCGGCACAAACGGATAAACACAACCGGTCGAGAATGCAACGATCCGCGATCCGCCGAATCGCTCCGCTACATAACCGGGAACCAGTACATTCATCGCCCAAGTCAAATCGGGTGCACCGGCAGATCCGAATTTGTGACCGGCGAGAAAGAAAATATTTTCGCAATCGGGCAGTTTTTGAACCTGATCGCGGTCGATAAGGTCGCAAGCGATCGTTTCCGCTCCGAGGGATTCGAGCTCGTCGCGGGAATTCGGACTCGAAAACCGCGAAACAGCCAAGACCCGATTCTTATTCCCGAGCTTCTCAAAACCTTGGCGAAGCATCGATGCGAGGGTCGCTCCCATCTTCCCGCCAGCACCGAGAATCATCACATCGCCCTCGACGCGCCCGAGCGTTTCCAGAACACCCTCGGTCGGCTGCCCCAAAAAGGCGTTGATGTCCGTGTCACTCCACGATATTCCACCTATTTGACTTCCAGAACTCTGACTCATACTCTTAACTATTTAGTTACTTCTATAAAATTGCAAACTATCTCAAAAACTAAAATGGAAAAACCGGAGAGCACCAAGGACCGTCTCCTTGCGGTCGGCATTGCAAAATTTGCCGAAAAAGGTTTTGCCGGAACCACTGTCGACGAAATCGTCGAAGCCGCCAAGGTAAATAAACGGATGGTTTATCACTACTTCGGAAGCAAGGAAAAACTCTATCAGGCGGCTCTGACAGATGTCTACCAGCGCCTCGGCAACATGGAGGTCACGCTCCTCGCCGAACCGCACGAGGTTGAGCAGATGATCCGCGAGCTGATCGAGACATACTTTACGTTCCTTCAACAGAATCCGGAATTCGTAAATCTGCTTCTTTGGGAAAACCTGAATCGCGGCCGCGGACTCGAAGGCGCCGATTTCGAATTGACCAAAGATCCGACGATGGAGCACCTCGACATCACGATCCAGCACGGGATCGCGATCGGAAAACTCCGTCCGGATATCAAGGTCAAACACTTGCTGATCAGCCTGATCGGACTTTGCCTCATCTATTTTTCCAACCGCTACACTCTCTCCAAAATCCTGCAAATCGATCTCTCCTCCGATAAAAATCTATCCGAAGGCGTCGATCATGTACTGCAACTGGTTTTGAAAGGGATCCTAGCTAATAACTAGAGGCTAGATGCCGATCGGGAGATCGGCGCGCCCGGGAACGCCTATCTCCTGATTGGCAGAAGCCATCGAGTAGGAGGTCCCCTTGCGGGGACCGTCCTCTCACACCACCGGACGTACGGTTCCGTATCCGGCGGTTCAAGGTGAATCAGACAAGAGACGATGCTGAGTGGCGAGGCTGATCAACCCATGACGGTCAAACCATGATTTTCGAAGAGCATGATTCATATGACTGGCACCGGCGTTCCACCAGGGGCCACGCCCATTACCCGCGCTGGCTCGCGCGCGTTCC
>DATGSL010000315.1:0-3195 GCA_035302665.1 Opitutales bacterium
CCGGAAAAAATACGATCGGATCGTGTTCGATACTCCGCCTCTCGCTGCTGTCAGCGACGCTCTGATTATCCTTCCGCTCGTCGACGGCTGTCTCTTCACGATCAAGTTCAACAAAGTGAAGCGTTCGGCAGCCAAGCACAATTCACGCCGCTTGCTGGACTCCAATGTCCCAGTCTTCGGTGCCGTTCTGAACAACCTCAGCCTGTCGGTTTCCGGCTATTATTACGCTCAGTATTACGACAAATCGTATTACGAATATTATGCGCCAGACTCCAAGAGGGCTGCAGAAGAGGGACCTCTTCGCTAGCTCCCCTGTAAAGAAGGTTAAAAATTCGAAAAAAGGCACGCCACGCGGCGTGCCTTTTTTACTTCTCAACAATTCTTCCCTGATCCGGAAATTCGTTGCCATCTCTTCTTCACACAAATTAAATCTTTAACTTCCTCTTGCAAAGCCGATGAAGTCATTCGCTCTGCGGGAACAACACCAGGATGGCTTTAAGTTAAAGCAAAGGCAGAAGTAGGTTCCAGCCGCTCGATCGCAACCATTGCCTCCGCCATTCCGTTCCAACCTTTTTTACGATGAGACATTTTTTAAAGGAAACCGATTTTACCTCTCGGGAAATAGCGGAAATTTTTTCGCTTGCTCAAACTTTGAAAAAAAATCGTTCGAGTGAAGATTCCACCGCCTTGGCAAAACAAACGTGGGCATTGATTTTTTCGAAAACAAGCACCCGCACCCGCGTCTCCTTCGAAGTCGCCATCAGCGAACAAGCAGGAACTCCCCTTTATTTAAACAAAAACGACATTCAGCTAGGCAGGGGCGAATCGATCGCCGACACAGCGCGCGTTCTTTCCCGTTACATTCACGGGTTGGTTGTCCGGACCTATGACCATTCGGAAGTGGAAGAACTCGCCGAATACGGAACGATACCTGTCGTCAATGCCCTCACTGATTTTCTTCATCCATGTCAGATTTATGCCGACGGATTCACTCTCGCTGAGCAATGGTCCGACGGCGGAGACCTATTTTCTTCTTTGAAAGGCCGAAAAATCGCCTATATCGGTGACACCGCCTCGAACGTCGCAAATTCCTGGATTCTCGGTGCTGCCGCCTTCGGTATGAAACTCTCGCTCGCCGGTCCAAAAGAATACGCACCAAGAGCGGAAATCCGCGATCTTCTCCAGAAAGAGAACCTGCCCGCCGATTTTCTTTTTACCGAAGATCCGGTTGAAGCTGTTCGGGAAGCCGACGTCGTTTACACCGATGTTTGGGTGAGCATGGGCAAAGAAGATGAAGCTCAAAACCGCCTCAAAGAATTGATGCCCTATCAGGTAAACGGCGAGTTGATGACAAATGCCAAAAAAGATGCCATCTTTATGCATTGTCTCCCGGCCAATGTCGGCAAAGAAGTCACGGAAGAGGTATTTGAAGGCCCATCTTCAGTCGTCTGGGATCAAGCCGAAAATCGACTTCATGTTCAAAAAGCCATCCTTTCTGTTCTGGCACGCCAATTCTCGTAAAGAAAATGCCGTCATCGTAAAAATCTTTTAATCGCTCACAAAAACCTATTATGAAAGTTGTACTCGCTTACTCCGGAGGTCTCGATACTTCCGTCATTGTCAGCTGGATCAAAGAAGCTTATGGAGCGGAAGTTGTAACTTTTGCTGCCGATATTGGTCAGGAGGAAGAACTCGACGGTCTTCCGGAAAAAGCGCGGGCAACCGGCGCCTCCAGCCACTACACGCTCGACCTCGTAGATGAATTTGCGTCCGACTTCATCTATCCGATGATCCGCGCCAATGCGATTTACGAAGGACAATATTTTTTGGGAACTTCGATTGCACGTCCGTTGATCGCCAAAGCGCAAATCGACGTCGCGCACAAAGAAAATGCGACCACCCTTTCCCACGGTGCTACCGGCAAAGGAAACGACCAATGCCGCTTTGAGCTCACCTACGCGGCACTCGCTCCCGATCTCGAAATTATCGCACCGTGGCGCCTCGACAAATTTCGCGAAAAATTTCCCGGTCGTGCGGAAATGATCGATTACTGCCGCGCCAACGGGATCGATGTCGAAGCGACCGCCGCGAAACCGTATTCAATGGATCGAAACCTCCTTCACATCTCCTACGAAGCGGGAATTCTTGAAGATCCTTGGTTTGATCCGACGACCGAAGAGAATAAGAAAATGTTCAAACTTTCGGTCTCGCCGGAGGATGCACCCGATGAAGCCGAATATCTTGAACTAGAATTCGAGAAGGGAGATTGTGTTGCGGTAAATGGAAAGCGTCTCAGCCCGGCAAAGGTTCTTAAAACCTTGAACAAGCTCGGAGGTAAACATGGCGTCGGCCGGGTCGATATGGTCGAAAACCGATTTGTCGGGATGAAAAGCCGCGGCGTTTACGAAACTCCGGGCGGAACCATTTTGATACATGCGCATCGCCAGATCGAGAGCATGACAATGGACCGGGATTTGATGCATTTGCGCGATTCGCTCATTCCGAAATATGCCGAATTGATCTATTACGGTTTCTGGTATGCCCCCGAACGGGAAGCTCTCCAGGCTCTGATCGATGATAGCCAAAAAACGGTTACCGGAACGGTTCGCCTCAAACTCTACAAGGGCAATATCATCACCTGTGGGCGCAAATCTCTGCTCTCTCTCTACGATTCAGATATCGCGTCGATGGAGGGCGTCGAAAGCAGCTACAATCAAAACGACGCAACCGGTTTTATCCGCCTTCAAGGTCTCCGGCTTCGGGCACGTCACAAAGCTCAAGGCGCTCCTTTGACCGATCGAGTCAGTCAGATGAAAAAGGAGTAGGGGAGGGCAGCAATTGCACAGTTCTTAAAACTGCTTGCCGATCCTCTTTTTTCGTGTGGAGATCAGACTTGATGATCTCCACACGCCTTTTCGTTTCTCTTTTTCTGATCGTTGCTACCTCCTCCCTTTTCTCCAACACGCCGGTGCCGCTCATTCTGTTGCCCGATCAAAGTCTTGAAGAGCTTTTTGATTACGATCCCGAATATACCCAAAATATTGTAACGTTCGACAGCCTCGGACGCCCCTACATTCGCAGTCGAACGACCGACATCGACGAAACCGGATTTATTCACACGTTACGTCACGGCAAATGGAAGAAAATTTCGTTTCTTCCGGCACTTCGCGAAGCCTATCCGAATTTCGAGGGAAC
>DATGSL010000316.1:0-3189 GCA_035302665.1 Opitutales bacterium
ACCATCCATCACAGGCATTGCGAGATCTGTCAGAACAAGCGAAATCCCTTCACCCTTTTTCCGATACAGATCGACCGCTTCCGCACCGTTCGACGCCGTGCAGACTCGATAGCCAAAACGGGTCAAAATCTGGGCCGTGACTTGCCGGATCGCGCTCTCGTCATCGACCAGAAGAATGCACTCGTTTTTCCCGCGCAACGTTTCCCCTTTCGCTGCCTTCACCGGCTGACTCCCGGCTTCTTTTTGATCCGTCGTTTGAGCCACCGGCAAATATACGCCGAAGGTCGTTCCACGGCCCAACTCACTCTGAAGGTTGATGACGCCTCCATAACCTTTCACAATCATCAAAGCGGTCGACAGGCCGAGTCCGGTTCCTTTTCCGAATTCCTTGGTCGTGAAAAAAGGATCGAAAATCTCTTCCCGGATCTCCGGCGGAATCCCCACTCCGGAATCGCCGATCTCCAATAAAACATAATCATCCGCACAAGCCTCGCGCTCCACGCCTCCAAGCTCCTCTTGCTTCACATTTCGCGCCACCACTCGCAAAACACCGCCTTTCGCCATCGCATCCCGGGCATTCAGACAAAGATTCATCAACACTTGATGAATCTGCGTCGGTTCTGCCTGAACCGGCAAAAGATCCTCCGCCACCTCAAATTCAAAATCGATCGACTTCGGAAACGTATCCCGGATCACCGCGCCGACATCGTCGACAACGGTTTTCAATTGCGCCACTTTCTCTCCTTTTTCGACGCCACGGGCAAAAGTGAGAATCTGACTGACAAGATCGGCGCCGCGATCGGTGCTCGTCTGCATCATTCGGAGAATCTTCGACACACTCTCTTCCTCGGTCTCGGCCAAAAGCATATCGATTCCGATCCTGATCGGCGCAAAAATATTGTTCAAATCGTGCGCAATGACGCTCGCCAATGTTCCGATACTGCCGAGCCTCTGATTCCGCGAAACCTGCTGCTCCAGCTTTTTTCTTTCCGTAATGTCTGTGCAAATCAGCAGGATCGATTTCGGGCGACCATCCTCATCGGAAACCAATGTCCAACGTCCTTCGACCAATACCGTTTTCCCATCCTTTTTAAGATGAACAGCTTCCCCAACCGATTCGCCCGTTCTTACCGTCTGCGCAAATTCGTCGATCGCCCTCTCGTCCGAACGATACAGCAAACGGGGAATCGAATCGCCGATCGCCTCCTCCGCACTCCAACCATAAAGACGCTCGGCACTTTTGTTCCAATAAAGGATCTTCCCTTCCAGATCGCCGACAACGATCGCATCGCGAGCGATATCGAGAAGAGCCGCCTGCTCGCGGAGCTTTTCTTCATGCATCCGCTGAACGGTCTGATCATTCAAACCGCCGATGACCCGAAGAAGTTTCCCATCGCGGTCGCGCACGAGATAGGCCCGATCGACGATAAAAGCATAACTGCCATCCTTTCGGCGAAAACGATACTCCGCCGACCATTCGGTCTGACCGCTTTCGATCGCTGACCGGAAACTTTTGCTGACACTTTCCCGATCATCGGGATGGATGAAATTCGACAACGTATCCGATTCATCCGTGTAATCGGGTCCGTAGCCAAAACTATCGAAGTTCTCCGACCATTGCAGCTTTCCACTCACCGGATTCCAATCCCAGATGATATCCTGCGTTCCCTTTACGAAGAGCCTGAAGCGCTCCTCGCTCGCCCGGATCTGCTCCTCTACTTCCCGCTGTTTCGTTATATCCTGAAAATAAATCGCGAGACCTTCATCCAAAGGATGAACACTTACCGAATACCATTTATCCAGATCCGGATAAAACTCCTCGAATTTGCAGCTCACCCGACTCTGCGCCACCTGGCGGTATTTTTGAAAAAACGGAAGTTCAACAACGTTGGGAAAAGCCTCCCACAAAACCTTTCCCAAAACTTCCTCTCTTTTGTAACCGGACAATTTCTCCGCAGCCGCATTGAAGTAAACAAACCGCCACTCGGGATCGAGGAGATAAAAACCGTCGGTAATGCTCTCAAGCGTTCCCACGAGACGTTTCGCCAATGAACTCGTCTCCGCCTCCAATACTTTGATATCGTGAATGTCCACCGCCGTGCCATTCCATTGAGAGATCTTTCCATTCCGATCGCGAATCGGCACAGCCTTGATCTGAAACCATCGAGCTTCACCATCTCCCGCCTGACGCAACCGGCTTTCGATTAAAAACATCTTCTCCTCCCGAACCGTTTCACGCCATTTCCGAAGATGCTCCTCAACATCATCTTCATGGACCAACTCCCACCACTGACAGGTCAACGGCTCTTCCGGCGAAATCCCCGTATATTCCAGAAAAGAATCATTGGCGTAATCGAGCCTGCCATCAGAGCTGATCATCCAGAGCATGACCGGAACCGAATCAGCCAATTCCCGCAGCCGCCGAACTTCCAACTCGCTTTCCTCCGAAACCGCGCCGACTGCACCCGTTCCCCGAAACCTCAAAACCGATCCGATCTTCTCACCATTCTTTCCTTTAAGAACCGTACCATCGCAATAAACGCTTCGCCCGTTTCCGCCATTTTGATGAAATTTCACGAGCCGATCCCGAAATCCGCGCTCATCTCCCGAAAAATTGACCCGAAAACCGGAAAGATCGCCCGTTTCCTCAACTCCGAGAAAAATACGAGCCGCACGATTCGCAAAAAAATGCCGCCCGCGCGATCGACAATGACCGCCCCTTCATCAAAAAGCTCCAGCACTTCCTGCTGCTCACGGAGACGCAAAACCTTCTCCCGCGAAGAAGATACGGGGGATTCATCCATCAGCGATCGCCTCTCTCAATAAGGTTACCTCGCGTTCGCCGCGACATGGGCCAACATTCAGCATAAAGAGGAGATATTCGCCAACAGCTCGACCGCATCAAGTTTTTTTCAAAAACGGCACAAAAGCTTGAAACGGTCAGAACAAGCAAATTCAATCGATCCTTTTCCGCCTGATGGATGAAACATTTTACTCCCGAAGGCGTTCTACAGTAGTTGCAAAAGCAGAAAATCGCCGATCGATTGGCAATCCTTTGCTTTAAGCAGTCACTATTTTTAATGAGAAACCAGAAATGGCATTCGATAACGCGGGCCTTTTCCATCGCGTTGATGTTTATTCTCGCCGGATGTTCGGACGGCGGCCCACACGGCCGGACTCCCAGCGAAC
>DATGSL010000317.1:0-3375 GCA_035302665.1 Opitutales bacterium
CCGACCAAGTTGCCGAGAACGGAGAAAGGGGAACTGGCGATGTTGCGGATGACGGAGAAGAGGGCATTTGTGGCGACCGCGGTGATGCTAAATTGCGGATCGGTGAGCTGTCCGGAGAGCGGAATTTCGAGGGAAATCTCGCCATTGCGGTTTCGCAGAAGTCCGAGAGCGAGGTCGAGTGGAAGATTGGGCGCATCGGACTCGACTCGATCGCCGAGGCGGAAATCTTTGAGCAAAATGATGTTTTGAGCGGAAAGATTGTCGTTTTCGACTTTTGCGGTTGTGTTGAAATCGAGCCGCCCTTGGGAGATTGTTCGGCCAATAATCGGTCCCGAATAAGACGAGGCCGGCGGAAGTGAAAAACCAGCGAGCGCGATTTTTAGGTCAACGTAAAGATCTTCCGGCTGGGTGTTTGCGAATCCGGTGATGTGGACACGCGAGGCATTCGGAAGGTTTCCGGAAAGGTTAATCGACGCACGGCTGGTCGGATCGGAAGCGAGGCCAGCGATTTCGATATCGAGCTGGTTCAGCTGGGTTGCGTAAGCCGGGACAACTGTTTCGTCGGAAACTTTGATGTCGCCTTGTTTGATCTCAATGGCGTCGAATTCGTAGGTTAGAGGGAAGTCGGCGGTTTCGGCAGGCGATTCTTCGGAAGTTGGGGGAAGTTCGTTTGGAGAATCCGCCGATTCCGCAATTTCGCCTGGTTCGGTCATTCTGAGCAGACGCAGGATATTTAGATTTCCGTCCTCTTCGAGAACGAGAACCGCGTGCGGCCCGTCAAGTTGGATTAAAGTTCCTTGGATCGAAAGCGGCTCGGACTGAAGGTGCAGGCCGTCGAGCAGCAAGTTGTTGAAGCCGAGAACCGGAGATTCTTCTTCGCGGAGTTCGAGGTTTTTGATTTCCGATTTTCCGGTAAAATAAACGACCGGCAGATCGTCATTTCCTTCCACAAGTTCGATTTTTCCTTCGACGCCTGCGGTTCCCGAATGGAGCGAAAGATCGGTAAAAAGTGGAATCCACGGGTTGAATCGGATCAGCGGAATCGAGTCGATTGCGAGCTCAACTTCACCGGCAAGCGTTTGCGGAACTACATTGCCAGCGAAATGAAATTGAGCCTCTTCGAGCAACGAGCCGTTGATCTGAAACGGAATCGGCTGGTTCAAATCTTCGGTAATCGATTGAAATGCAATGTTCTCAAGATGTCCGTCGAGTTCAGCTGATTCTCCAGTGCTGAAATCGAGAACGGAGAAGTCGAAGCGGTTGATATCGAATTTTTCGACCAAAAACGAGAGCGCGAGCGGGTCAGCTGCTTTTTCGGTAGCAGTCTCCTCTGTGTTGGAATCTTCAGTGGGTGGAATCAGGGCCAGAAGATCGATCGAGCCGTCTTCGAGGCGCTGCACGCGGGCGTTCCCGTCGGATACGGTGATCGATTCCACGGTGAGGCGCGGATCCCAGGCAGCGAATTCCGCATTCGCGATTTTAACCTCACCGAGTGTGAAAAACGGATCTTCCGCTTCGGCAAGAAAAAGGGTGAGATTGGAAAGAGCAAGCGATTGGAGGTTTCCGGCGATCATTTCCTCTTCCGAATCGGCTTTGAGGTTTACGGTAAGGGCTAGGTCGACCTCTCCTTGGCGGAGGTCGACATCGACGAATTCTCGAATGTAGGCGGCAAAGGCGGCGATATCGAAATTGGTCAACTCGAGCTCGGCTGTTGCGGCGATCGGATCTAGAGAGAACGAGCCGGAGCCTTTGGCCGAACCTCCGGAAGTACTCGTTGCGGCAAAACGAAGTTGGTTTCCCTCTTCGTCAAATGTTGAAAAGTCGTTGAGATCAAAAGTGATCGGAGAAAACGAAAGAGAGACCGGAGCTTGCAGACTTTCGTCTTTCAGCTCGATTTTCCCATCGGTAATCGCGAAACGCTGAATGGCAATTTTTGGGAGTTCCGTCGAAGGAGACTCTTCTGTGGACTCCTTTTCCGGCATTTCTTTTAGAAGATGGAGCACATTGATCGCGCCTTCAGAGTCGCGGGCCAGGAAAATAGCCGGTTCGTCGAGAAGAACCTCTTTTAGAACAGGAGCCAGATGGCGGATTGAGGAAAGGGAAAGAGCGAACTGACCATTTCCGAGCCGAAGAACCTCTTCGTCTTGGAGATCTTTCAGCGAAACTCCTTCCAACGTGAGCCGCAACGTCAGCGGATTGAAAGAAACCGATTCTAGTTCCAGATTGGCATTTAGGTTTTTCTCAACCTGGCTTTTTGCAACCGCGCTCACGATCGGAGGCACTGTGAAGAAACCGAAAAGTACGTAGAGCGCAATTAAGGCCACAAGGCTGAAAATCAGTTTTTTGCAGCGCCCGCATTTGCGTTTTGGTGACGGTTTTGACGAAGGAGAATCAGAAGACTTCATAGCTGGAAACGATCAGAAGTAAAAATTTCGGACGATTATCTGAAGACCTAGATAATCAGACCGCAAACAAACGTCAATCGGGAGGTTTCCAGCTCAGATGGGGGATTTTCTACTTATTCCGGCTTGGCAGGTTTTGTATGTGGGAACTTTTGATCCGGGAGAAAATTCGCGACGCGGCAGTTTAAAGCTTTCGGAGGTGTCGCCGGAATTTCAGAGGGCGGTTTGGGTCATGGAGGATCGGCAGTTTTTGAATCACAATGGATTTGATTGGGTGCAGATCCGGCTGGCATGGAGAGAGGCGCGACGGACCGGGAATTCTCCGCGTGGTGCGTCGACGATTACACAGCAGTGTGCGCGTTCCGTTTTTCTTTGGCAGGGGGCGTTCGTGGATTCGAAAAGGACTTGAAGCTTATTATGCCTTTTGGATGGAGCGGCTTTTGGAGAAGGAGCGGATTTTCGAACTTTACGTGAATGCGATCGAATTTGGAGTCGATATTTACGGGATTGAAGCAGCGGCAGGGCATTTTTATAATTCTTCGGCGCTGGAATTGACGCGTGAAGAAGCGGCGATGCTAGCGGCGATCATGCCTGCGCCGAGGCAGTGGAGTCCCCTCGAGCCGACCGAGCGTGTTAAGAAAAGGCATGCGATCATTTTAGAAATCACGGAGAATGCGGGATACTCGTTTCCGAAATATTCGAACTGGATGGATGATTGATTCCAGTTGTCGAAGGATGGAACTATTTTGAGTGCTTGAGAGTGTTTTTATGAAAGCGTGGCGAGAGGCTCGTTCTCGCTGAGGGAATTTGTCGAAATGGGCGAAAGTTCGTGAATCGTCGTTTGGAGCGGTTTTGCGATTTCGAGGATGTGGCGGTGGTGGGTGAAGTAGATGATCTGATTTTTACCGGAAATTTCCGAAAGGACTTCGAGGGTGGCGCGAGCGCGTTCGTCGTCGAAATTGACCAGAATATC
>DATGSL010000318.1:0-8365 GCA_035302665.1 Opitutales bacterium
GCTTCGCGGCACCCCTTCGGGGACGGCCTTCACGCAGCGACGGTATCAGTCCTACAAATGAATTGACCACTGATCACGAAAACAACATAAGCTAACCAAGTAGCACGGAAGCCGCTTCCAGTTTCAACACCGCTTGGGACACCCCCCGTTGCTCCCCTACAATCCGCTTGGTCACGCATCAGAATGCGCTCCCGCGCGGATTTAGATCGCGCCTTGCGCTTCATCACTTCTGACCTTCATGAATAATCCAGTCTAAACGTTTGATTGGCGTTTTCCGAACAAGTGAACGCTTTCACACACCTCCTAAAGGGCTCCTCCTCTCAAGAGGAGATTAAAAACTCCCCTCTTCGAGAGGGGGCGGACCGCTTGCGGTGGGGTGTGTTTCCACATAGTCGCCCCGTTGGGGGCCTGGAAGTTCCGGCTGATCAGCGGGAGTCAGCCGTCCTAAGTTTGCTTTGTTTTTTCGTTTCGGAGCTTTCATGGTTTGATCTGCGATCCGGTTGTTGAAAGGCTTCTTGAACTCTTTGTAAACCGACTCGATTTCTTCGACAGGTTTCAGGAAGGGTTGACCGGTTTTGGGCGATCCGGTATCAACGACGCATTTGATCGGCACGATAGAAAGCAGACAAGAATGAGTTCATTCACCATCGATATTCCCGTTCCTTCCATGGGCGCCACTGCCAACGAGCTCACGTTGATTGACCTCTTTATTGAGCCGGGCGGCAAAATGACGAAAGGGGAACGAATTGCGGAATTTGAAAGCGACAAGTCCGTTTTTGATTACGACGCTCCCTGCTCCGGCGTGGTGAAAGTGGTTTTTCCGCGCGTCGGCGATGTGCTGCCTGCCGGGGAGCCGTTTCTTCGGGTTGAAACGGATGATGCGAGTCTTGCGCATTTAAAGGTGACGGAGGAGTTGGCTGAGGCTTCGACTCCGGCGGCCTCGCGTCCCGCAGAACATGTCATCACGAAAGCGGCTTCCGTTTCGGTGAAACCACCTGCTCGTCCGTCGGCTGGAATTCAAACTAAGTCGGCGCCTTCTGGGCCGATCTGGACGCCCCGTGCGTTGAAGATTGCGCGTGAAAACAATTTCGAGGTCGATGCGATTACGGATATTCAGGGCACCGGGCCTGGTGGACGTATTTCGGGGGACGATATTTTAAAATATATCGAGGAGCGGGCATCTGTTGCGCCGGAACCGGCAGCTGTCGACACGGAAACGGTTCGTGTTGCGGGAATTGGTTATGCGGTGCCGAAGAACATCCGTTCTAATAAAGATATTTTGAAATCGTTCCCGGATATGACCGAGGAGGAGATCATTCGGATCACGGGAATCGAGCAACGTTATTATGCCGATAGCGATGAATCGGCGACGAGTTTGTCGATTATCGCGGTGGAGCAGGCTCTTGAGCAGGCGGGAATGGATGCGCAGGAGATCGATGGGATCATCATGGCTACGATTATCCCGGATCAACCGGTTCCGAGTGCAGCAAGTGCGTTGGCGCGCGCGCTCGGCATTCATAAAGCGATCGCTTTTGATCTGAATGCCGCCTGTTCCGGTTGGCTTTACGCGCTTGAGCTCGGTCGTGCGTTGATCAAAGGAGGGACGGCAAGCAAGCTGCTGGTCGTTACGGCCGAATTGTTGTCGCGGATCACCAATCCGAAAGATCATGCGACGGCTTTCCTATTCGGCGATGGTGCGGGAGCCGCGATTTTAACAGATGCTCCGGGCGGACATCGTCTCAATCGGATGGCGCTGAGCGGCGATGCCCATTATTTCGATGCAATCCAGCGAACGGGCGGAGGGGCGCGGATGCTTGTTCCCGAAGTCGGGAATCTCGACTCCTTCTACCTGACGATGGACGGTCCGGTTGTTTTCAAGCAGGCGGTCATCGCCTTTGCGGACATCATCATGGATACCTTGGAGCGTCAGAATATGACTCCGGACGAGGTTTCGTGGATCGTCCCTCACCAAGCGAACGAACGGATTTTGCGCGCCGTGAGCAAGCGGATCGGTATTCCTTTTGAAAAGTTTGTCGTTACGATCGGTAAATATGGCAATACGTCGGCTGCGTCTGTTTCGATGGCGCTTGGCTGGGCGGCATCCGAAGAAATTTTCGAACCGGGCGACCGGATCATTTTCTGTTCGGTTGGCGCCGGATTCACCTTCGCCGGCGGATTGCTTGTTTGGTAAATAAAACGAGTTTCAGGCGCTGCGAAGTGCGTCGACGAGTTCGTTTTTGCTCATCCGGCTGCGGCCGCGAATGTTTCGTTCTTTTGCGCGGTTGTAGAGCTCGTCGCGCGTCCGTTCCGACAACGGCCGATTCGGATTTCCGGTTCCGTGGGACCTTTTATTGGGTGTGCGACCCTCTTTGCGCCGTTGTTTGTTGACCGTGCGCCCGGCAATTTCCTTTGCCCGCTCGGTTTTGATCCCGCGCTTTTTGCTGCTTTCCTTGATGTGTTCGTATTGTCGTTTGTCCTTTTCTGACCACTCGGGCATGTTGAATTCCTCCTTCAGCAAGAATAGCCGATCTGGACTCCGGTGCAAACGAAGCGGGCTCAATCAGGGGAGCTGAAGTTCGTAGCTAAGGATGCTGAGGGAATAAATCGCCGCGGTCTCGCAACGAAGAACGAGTGGTCCGAGGGAAACCGGTTCGAAACCGACTTCGGCAGCTGCCAGATATTCTTCGTTTGTAAAATCGCCTTCCGGGCCGACCATCCAGACCGACCGCGATGGTTTTTCGGTGTAGGTTTGGAGAATGGAGCGAAGGTTTCGGGCGTCGGGCTGCAAGCTTGCGATCAGTTTCAGATCGAACACTTCCGATTCGGTCAGGAATTCGTCGAGTGATTGCACGGGAGCGATTTCGGGGAGGTGGCTATTGCCGCATTGCTTGGCAGCTTCAATCGCCGTTGTTTTCCATTTGGCGAGCTTGTTTTGCTGTCGGTCGCCGGCGAGTTTGATTTCGGTCCGGGAAGTGATCAGCGGAAAAATTGCAGAAACTCCGATCTCGGTCGCTTTGCGGATGATTTGCTCGAAGTTTTTCCCTTTGGGAAGTGCCTGTGCCAGAGCGATGGAATTTGCGGGAGGTGGAATCTGATGTTGGGCGAGCACTTCCAGCCGCGCTTTTCCACCCAGCTCTTTTAGAAAACGGCAGGTCCACTCGCGCCCGCGGCCGTTGAAGACGACTACCTTTTCTTCGGGAGAAATGCGATGGACGCGGACCAGATGGCGGCTTTCGGCGGTGGAAAGAAGGATTTCGCTCCCTTCGGGTTCATCGATTTCGGCAAAACTTCTAAAATCGGACATCTCGTTGTAAAAAAGGCAGGCTTCGGGCAGCCGTCAATCCTCGCGAGTTTTTGTAATAAAAAAGAAGAGGCACCGCAACTCGGCGGTGCCTCTTCTCCTACTACAAACTACAAACAAACTGACTGGAACTATGAACTAACTCTCACAAAAAGTCGTCCGTTATTGAGTCAGACGACGTGATTTTCGAAAACGTTCAAAAAAATTGAAATACTAATTTTTTATTGCTCGGGCCTGATCGATTGCGGCTTGTGCGCGCTTTCGGATCGATCCGTTTTCGACATCTTGGTAAAGGGCATCACCCGGACATGCCGTTTGGGCGAAATCGCGGTGGGCTTTGATCGTATCGATCGGTATGTCGAACTTTTCATGTGCCCAGGCGATTAGTTTTGTCAGGCTTTCGAGTTGGGCATCGGTCGGCTCCTGTTCGTTGAAATTGCCGAGTAAATTGATCTGCAGATGGCCGTTGGTGTCATAACTCGTGTTGCTTTCGCCTTCGGTTTTCGGATCGCGGCCTTCAAAAACAGTTCCGTCCGGACCGATGATGAAATGATAAGGAATATCGCTCCAATTTCGCGCTTCGCTCATGCCCCATTTTTGAACATTTGCGATATGTTTCGCAGCGTCCTGATCCTTTTCGAACCGGACGCCGCTGTGATGGATCGTGAAGCGTTCCGGTTTTTGTTCGGCGTAAGGGCGTGCTTCCAGAGCGTTCCAATCGGCCCGTGGCACAATTTTAAGCGGTTCCGCCAGGAGAGCCGCTGGGAGAAAAAGGAGGGAAAAAGAGAAAAAGCGGAGAAGCATGACTTAAAAAACGATAAGTTAAACGTCTCCGCAAGTTTTTCCCGAAGTGATTTCCTTAGCAGGTCGCCTGTTCGTCGAGGAGTGCGAGAATTTCGTCTTCCGTCATCCGCACTTGTTCCATCGTATCGCGGTCGCGAACGGTGAAGGTATTGTTCTCGAGCGAATCGAAATCGACTGTGATGCCCCACGGCGTGCCGATTTCGTCCATGCGGCGGTAGCGACGACCGATCGCGCCGGATGTGTCCCAGAAAACATTGTGACGCTGCTTCAGTTTGCGATAAAGGTTTTCGGCCATTTCGACCAGTTCCGGTTTGTTTTTTACGAGCGGGAAGATGCCCGCTTTCACCGGAGCGATCCGCGGATGGAGTTTGAGGACGGTCCGTTTTTCGCCATCGACTTCTTCTTCGCGATAAGCGGAACACAAGACGGCGAGGAGAATCCGGTCGACTCCGACTGAAGGCTCGATCACGTGCGGGACGTATCGTTTTTTCGCGGCTTCGTCGAAGTAGAGCATGGAAACGCCGCTTTCCTTCTGATGCTGGGTCAGGTCGTAATCGCCGCGAGCAGCGATTCCCCAAAGTTCCTGAACACCAAAGGGATATTTGAACATGATGTCGGTCGTTCCCTTCGAGTAAAAAGCGAGTTTTTCCTTCGGGTGGTCGTATTCGCTTAGGAGTTCGGCCGGAAGGCCGATCGAGACGAGCCAATCGTGGCTCCAGTCGATCCAGTAACGGAACCATTTTTCCCAATCGTCATCCTCGCTGATGAAGTATTGGAGTTCCATCTGCTCAAATTCGCGCGAGCGGAAAATGAAGTTGCGGGGAGTGATTTCGTTTCGGAAAGCTTTGCCGATCTGAGCGATTCCGAAGGGGATTTTGTAGCGGCCGGTATCGATGACCGATTTAAAATTCACAAACATACCCTGTGCGGTTTCCGGTCTGAGGTAAACCACACTCGATTCGTCGCGCAAGGCACCGGCATGCGTTTCAAACATCATGTTGAAGTTACGCGGTTCGGTAAGACTGCCTGGTTTTCCGGTGGCGGGTGAAGGGATTTGAGAAATTTCCTCCGGCGTGGCCTCGGTCATGTCCCGCGGTTCGACCGGTTCGAGATTTCCCTGGACGGCTTCCTTTCGTTTTAGCTTCTCGGCTTTTTCCTGCAGTTCCTCTTCGGTTCGCTCACTTTCGAGCGCGCTGACGACTCCGATCGTTTTGCCATCGACGACGACTGGAGCAAAAAAGAGCTGATCGGCGCGAAAGCGTTGCTTGGATTCTTTGCAGTCAACAAGTGGATCGGTGAAGCCGGAAACGTGTCCTGAAGCCTCCCAGACGCGCCGATTCATGATAATCGAGCTTTCGAGCGCGGCGACATCGTCGCGGCGGCGGACCATATCGTTCCACCAGGAATCGCGGATATTTTTCTTTAGTTCGGCTCCGAGTGGCCCGTAGTCAAAGAATCCGTTGATTCCGCCGTAGATTTCGGATGAAGGGAAGATGAAACCCCGTCGTTTCGATAAAGCGACGATCTGTTCCATGAGTTTGGAGGATTTTTGCTCGGACATAGGAAGAAATAAAGCTTCTAGAAATGCCCTTCTCCGGCGATAGGGTCAAGCCGTCAACTCGTTTGAGACTGGCGGATTGCTTCAGTAGAGTTGTTAAAGGGCGCATATTTTTAAAAAAAATCGTGAGAAAGGAGAATTGGATTGCGCCTCGAATGGGCTTTGGGTTTTGCTAGTCGGTTCCAATTTCTCAAACACATTAGATTACCATGGCAGAACTTTCGGGAAACATCTTGGTCGCACAATCAGGCGGCCCCACTTCAGTGATTAACTCCAGCCTAGCGGGTGTCATCACCGAGGCGCTTAATCACGAATGCATCGAGGAGATTTACGGAGGTTTAAACGGGATCTTCGGGATTCTTAACGAAAATCTGGTCGACTTGGCAGCCGAGTCTCAGCAAACCATTCGCGCCCTGCGTCATACTCCCGGTGCGGCACTCGGTTCGACCCGTTACAAATTGAGAAGGGAGGAGGATCTCAGTCGTGTTCTCGAGGTCTTTGAAGCTCACAATATCCGGTATTTCTTCTACGCAGGTGGAAATGATTCCCAGGATACCGCCGACCGGATCGCGAAACTGGCGAACGACCGCGATTACGAACTTCGCGTGATTGGGATTCCAAAGACCATTGACAATGATCTCGTTACGACCGATCACTGCCCGGGATACGGAAGCGTGATCAAATATATCGCGTCGACCGTTCGGGAAATGGCCTGTGACAATGCGAGTCTTGGTCAAAACGATTTTGTTTCGATTCTGGAAGTTATGGGCCGGAGTGCCGGTTGGATCGCTGCCGGAGCTTCATTGGCAAAGCGGAGAGATCATCCGGAGGATCCGCCGCATCTGATTTATTTGCCTGAAGTCGCGTTTTCACCTGAAAAATGCATCGAGGATGTGCAACGGGTGCTCGCGAAACAGAAGTATTGCCTGATCGTCGTCGGCGAAGGATTGGTCGATGCCGATGGGAATTATATTTCACTCGCCTCGACGGCAACCGATTCCTTCGGACACGCCGCTTTGGGTGGAGCGGGCGAATATCTGGCCGAATTGATCGAAGGCAGCCTCGATGTCAGAGCGCGGACGGCGAAGCTCGGTTACGTTCAGCGCTCGGCTGCTCATTTGATGTCGAAAACCGATAGCGATGAGGCTTTTATGGCAGGTCAGGCAGCGGTTAAAGCTGCGATCGCCGGAGAGAGCGATGTGATGGTAACGTTGGTTCGGGGAGATACCGATCATTATAGCTGCGAAACCGGCTTGGCACCACTTTCCGAAATTGCCAACGGAGTCAAAATGCTGCCGCCGGAGTGGATCCACGAAGATGGCGTGAGCATGAACCATCAATTTGTCCGCTACGCGTTGCCGTTGATTCAAGGTGAAATCAATATGCCGTTTGAGCACGGACTGCCCGCGGTCGCGCGCCTCAAGAATCTGCCGGTGGAAAAAGTTCTTCCGGCTTTTCAGCCTGCATAAAAGCAGATTTTCCTCGAAACTGAGCCGTTTGCGCTTCCTCTTGGCGGCAGACGGCTCAGTCCCAAAGTTCCGGAACGATTCGGATCGGAGCCCGGATATCCATTTCCGAAATATTTTCGACAGCCTGATTCCCGAGTCGTTCGCGGAGCTGAGCCAGATATAGACTCGCCGGTTGAACCGGTTTGCCGTGGGAAGCGAAATAACCCGGATCTCCATCAAAAGGCGGTTTGCCGAAAGAGCCCACATTTCCGATCGCCCAATTTTGAGCCGTCGGCGGATTCTGGACGATGATCGATTTCGCCTCCGAGTTCCAGATCACCATATTCGCACCGGCCCAACCGTGGCCTGTTCCGTAATTCGATCGATTAATGATCCGGATCGAGGTTTCAGGCACGCGAATATTGTCAAATAATGCTCCTGTCGCCCAGCGGTGATGCGGCCCGCTATCCGCTCGGCTATCGGAAGCGAAGCAATCGAGAAATACGTTCGGTCCGGAAACCAGGCTGTTGATGCCGAAATCGTGCCGCGACTGATTTGCGAAACAGCGTTGGACCAAAGCGAGCTGTCCCGTCAGGTAAAAAGGATATCGGCGGCCGCCGCGCACGGCGGAAACCGGTTCCAGACAAATGCTGTCCTGAATGGTTGTCCACTTTGTGTAACGATTGACGAGTGCGAGTCCAAATCCAAAATGTTTGGAAGTGATGTTTCGAACCCACGTATTTTGCGCACTGTCGATCGACACAAAAACCCAACCGTGATCTTCGTCATTTTCGGACGCTTCGCCTGTAAAGTCGGAAATACCGCGGAGATGTTCGACGCCGACTTTCTCAATTCGGCCGGGAAATTCGTATTTGTAAATCGAGCCGCCGCCAAATTCCTCCTCAATGGCATTAAATATCGGCGCGTCGATCGTGATTTTATTTCCGTCGATCGCGGTGATGATCCGATCATAAAGGATGTTTCGGGAACCTGCTTTCCATTGGTGAACGGGAAGTCCGTCGGATCGCGGCGGAATCGCGTCCATTCCGATCGCGGAAATCCACTCGGCTGTGCTCGGCCGGAAGACGATGATTTCGTCTCCGACTTCGAAACCGGCGGCATTTTCGATTTCAAATGATTTTGCACCTACCGGAACGTAAGGATCGATAATGTTTTGGCGCGTGCCGGGAACTTCGCGCGGACGTCCTTTGCCGGAAACTTCGATCAGTGTTCGTTTGGTTGTTCCGGCGGCGA
>DATGSL010000319.1:0-3899 GCA_035302665.1 Opitutales bacterium
AATGCCGCGCTTCACACTCCGGGGAACAATTCCATGTTCCTCATTGTAACGAATCTGCTTTTCGCGCCGTTCCTGCGTCACTTCGATCGTCCGCCGGATCGAATCTGTCATGACATCCGCATACATCAAAACTCGGCCGCGTTCGTGACGCGCCGCCCGCCCGGCAGTCTGAACAAGGCTCGTGAAACTTCGCAGAAAACCTTCCTTGTCCGCGTCGAGAATTGCGACGAGCGCGACTTCCGGAAGATCGAGTCCTTCCCGCAAAAGATTGACGCCAACCAGCACATCGAACTCACCGCGACGCAGATTTCGCAAAATCTCCACCCGTTCGATCGCATCGATGTCGGAATGCAGATATTCGACCCGAATCGAGGCTTCGTGCAAATACTCAGCCAGATCTTCCGATGTCCGTTTGGTCAAAGTCGTCACAAGCACGCGTTCACCTGCATCGGTCGCTTTAACAATCTCACTGATCAAATCTTCGACCTGTCCCTTGATCGGACGAACTTCGATCTCCGGATCGAGCAACCCGGTCGGGCGGATGATCTGTTCGGCAACTACAGCGGAATGTTCCAATTCAAAATTAGCCGGAGTCGCCGAAACATGAAGCGTTTGCCAGGTAACTTCCCGAAATTCATCAAAATTCAACGGGCGATTGTCGAGCGCCGAGGGCAACCGGAAACCGTGTTCGACCAATGTCATTTTCCGCGAGCGGTCGCCTGCATACATTCCGCCGATTTGCGGCAAGGTCACGTGGCTTTCGTCAATAAAAAGCAGGCTATTTGGCGGGAAAAAATCGATCAGACACCACGGTCGATCTCCCTCTTTGCGTCCGGAAATATGACGCGAGTAATTCTCGATCCCGTTGCAAAATCCCATCTCCTGAAGCATCTCAAGATCGTATTCAGTCCGCATCCGGATACGTTGAGCTTCCAACAAAAGCTGGTTGTTTTCGAAATAAGCGACCCGCTCCTCCAACTCCTCGCGGATCGCTCGTATGGCAGCCTCCAATCTTCGTCTCGGTGTGATATATTGATTCGCCGGATAAAGATCGAATTGCTGGAGCGGTTCGCCGGTTTCGCCAGTTTCGGGATGAAATTCGGCCAGTGAATCAACCTCATCGCCAAAAAATTCGACGCGCAACCCGCTCTCCAGATAAGCAGGCATCACGTCGACGACATCTCCGCGAACACGGAACCGGCCGCGCTTCAATTCATAATCATTGCGTTCGTATAGATTATCGACGAGCCGATTGAGAAAAACATCGCGCCCGAGCTCCGATCCGACCCGCAGCGGAATCATCATTTCCTTAAAATCCTCCGGCGATCCGAGTCCGTAAATGCAGGAAACACTCGCAACAACGATCACATCGGGCCGACTGATCAATGCACTCGTCGCGGCAATCCGCAGGCGTTCGATCTCGTCGTTGATCGAGGAATCTTTCTCGATAAAAGTATCGCTCGCAGGAACATAAGCTTCCGGCTGATAATAATCGTAATAACTGACGAAATATTCGACGGCATTTTCCGGAAAAAAATTCTTGAACTCCGAGTAGAGCTGAGCGGCAAGCGTCTTGTTGTGCGAAATCACCAATGTCGGCCGTTGCAGCCGCTCGATGATATTCGCCATCGTAAAGGTTTTTCCCGAACCGGTGACCCCGAGCAGCGTCTGATCGCGATTTCCCGCGCGAATCGACGCGGTCAGTTTCTCGATCGCGTCCGGCTGATCCCCGGTCGGTTCGTAGTCTGCCACCAGTTTGAATTTCATAAGCCGTGTAAAACAATGATCCCGGACAACCGCCGAATCAACCCACATCCCATCGTAAGGAATATTCGACCACCGGTCTTTTTTTCTGTTGTTCTGAATTCCGTCCTGTGGTTGGGTAGCGACTTTTTAAGAGTTTCCACACAAATTTAGTCCGTATTTATGCTGATCTCTCCCTGGTTATTGTTAGTATTCGCGATTCCGGTTCTTCTATTAGGAGACTGGCTTCTGAAACACGTAAAAATTCTATCGCGTTTTCATATTCCTTCCCCGGTTGTCGGTGGATTGGCCATTTCCATACTGATACTTCTCGTTAATCTCTCCGGGCGGGATCTTGGTTTTGCAACCAAAGTCACGGCAAGATGGTGGACTTGGCTGGTTACAATCGGACCGGAATGGGTCGAAGGTCCATCCAAAGGGGTCAATCTCCTTTTTCTGATCGGTTTTTTTACCTGCATCGGTCTCAATGCGACGTGGCTGGTTCTTAAAAGAGGCGGCGTTCAGGTAGCGTTGTTCCTTGGGCTGGCGACGTTGCTCGCGGTTTTTCAAAACGGCATCGGAATCACTCTTGCGTGGCTTTTTGGCGAATCAACGCTTCTTGGACTTGCGTGCGGAAGTATGGCCATGACAGGCGGACACGGAACGGCACTCGGCTTTGCCAACGAGATGCAGGAACTCGGCCTCGAAGGTGCATCGACGATTATGGTCGCCGCGGCAACTTTTGGCCTGGTCGCTGGTGGACTGATCGGAGGACCGGTCGGTGGAAGAATTCTGAGAAAGAAAAACCTCCGTTCCGAAGCAGCTCCACACATCAGTTTGGAAATGGGAGAAGTACAGGATCGGACGGGCATTCTGGTCGACCTGCGCGATTTCTGGCTGCGGCGAAAATCGGCTCTGCAACACCTCTTGGTTGTTTTTCTTTGCATCAAACTAGGTGCTTGGATCAGCTTTTTTATCGTTAAATATACGGGGCTGACTTTTCCCGCCTACATCGGCGCCATGCTCATCGGGCTTTTTATCCGCAACACTCTCGATTTGTCCGGACTCCGCTGGATGGACTCGGACGTGATTGAAAATCTTTCATCCATTTTCCTCGGAATCTTTCTTGCGACGGCATTGATGAGTCTCAACCTGATCGAGCTGGCCGGCGCCGCATTGCCGATGCTCGGAATTCTGGGAATTCAGGTAATATTTGTCGGCCTGTTTGCGACCTTCGTTACGTATTATGTGATGGGGCGTGATTATGATGCAGCCATCATGGCGGGCGGACATTGTGGTTTTGGTTTGGGCGCTACGCCAAATGCAGTTGCCAATATGAAACAATTGGTCGAAAAGTTCGGCCCCGCACCACGCGCATTCTTGGTTATCCCGATTGTCGGCGCCTTCCTGATCGACTTTACGAACGTTCTGACGATCACGGTCTTTCTAAACTTCTTTAAGTAAACCGGAAACAACGTTCGCGCCGCTCGGTTCGCGTTTTACAAAGCGGCAGGCTCAATCAGCTTTGAGCCTGCCGCCAAACGACGCTCCAATCGGGCGAACAGAAAGACTTATAGCCTTTCGGCAACCGAATGGGCCTCAGGCGAAACTGAAGCAAAGAGATCGGGTTCATCCCATTCAACATCGGCGCCAAGACGCTGCAAATTCTCCACGAAATGTGGATGTGCCCGACGAATCGGGGTCGCATTTTTCACGACGCTCCGCCCTTCAATACTGGCAGCCGCCATGTAGAGCGCGACTGCCGCGCGAATAATATAAGGAGATTCGACGACCGCCGGACGAAGAGGTTTTCCTCCGAACACGATGATTCGATGCGGATCCGACGAAACAACTTGCGCTCCGAATTTCACCAACTCCGGAATCCACTGAAACCCGCCTTCGTAAACTTTGTTCCAAAACTGAATCGCACCCTCCGCTTTTACCGCAAGAGCGACCATGAGCGGAAGAAGATCGACCGGAAAATAAGGCCACGGAGCCGCTTCGATCTTTGGCAAAAGATTGCTGGTGAAAGGTTCACGGACAATCAGCCGCTGCCCCGGGCGAACCAAAGCCGTTTCATCTCCTTCATATTCGATCTGAACTCCGAGCTTTTCGAAGGAGCGGTTGATCAAAGTAAAATGCTTTCGAGGAACCTG
>DATGSL010000320.1:0-9562 GCA_035302665.1 Opitutales bacterium
GAGCCGACAAAAACGCCCTCTTTCGCTGCGACGATGCATTGCTTCGTTTTCGCGAATTGAAATCATTCGTAAAAATCCTCCGACGGATCGCTCAAATTTTGCCGCAGAAACGGCTCGGACTCGGCCTCCGGGCAGCGCAAAAAGGCCGCGATTTTCTTTACCCGAATCCGTCGTGCTTGGAAGAAGAAGTGATCTGGCACATCCTTCAAAGAAAAAGGCGATAAACCTAAAAAGCACAGTTGGGTTAACCACTAATAAACACTAATCTTCCACTAATCAGAAACTTGCGTACGGATTACGAGGCGAAAACGGATCGGCAATCAGGCTGCTGCTCAAGCTTCTGAATCTTATTTGTAAATCTCTTTATTAGCGCCGATTAGTGAAAATCAGTGGTTCTAAAATCTTCTTTCACTGCCGAATTTAGGAAAGCGGGGTTGGTTAACCACTAATAAACACTAATCTTCCACTAATCAGAAACTTGCGTACGGATTACGAGGCGAAAACGGATCGGCAATCAGGCTGCTGCTCAAGCTTCCGAATCTTATTTGTAAACCTCTTTAGTAGCGCCGATTAGAGAAAACCAGTGGTTCTAAAATCTTCTTTCACTGCCGAATTTAGGAAAACGCAGTTGTGTTAACCACTAACAGACACTAATCTTCACTAATCAGAAACTTGCGTGCGGATTGCGAGGCGAAAACAGATCGCCAATCAGGCTGCTGCTCAAGCTTCCGAATCTTATTTGTAAATCTCTTTATTAGCGCCAATTAGTGAAAATCAGTGGTCCTAAAATCTTCTTTCACTGCCGGATTTAGGAAAGCACAGTTGGTTAACCACTAATAGACACTAATCTTCACTAATCAGAAATTTGCATACGAATTGCGAGGCGAAAACGGATCGCAACCAGGCTGCTGCTCAAGCTTCCGAATGTTATTTGTAAATCTCTTTATTAGCGCCGATTAGTGAAAATGAGTGGTTCTAAAATCTTCTTTCACTGCCGAATTTAGGAAAGCGCAGTTGGTTAACCACTAATAGACACTAATCGGCGCTAATCAGGAACTTGCGTACGGATTGCGAGGCGAAAACGGATCGCCAATCAGGCTGCTGCTCAAGCTTCCGAATCTTATTCGTAAATCTCTTTATTAGCGCCGATTAGTGAAAATTAGTGGTTCTAAAATCTCCTTTCACTGCGTTCGCCTCAAAACGAAAAACTTGCGCTCATCTGGAAAACGGCAGAAATAATCGCAAAAGCGATAAAGCCGACAAATCCAAAAACGACCATCAGAACACCGATCGACAACGTACCGATGAAACCGTCGAGCTGACGGGAAAGATTTTTCTGAAAAAGATCTCCGACCTGCTTCAAACTGTAAACGATGTTTCCGGTATTTTCCCCGACGGAAAGCATGTCGAGAACCAGTTGCGGCAAATGTCCGGTTCCTTGAAGAGCGTTAGAAATGCTTTTTCCTTCGGTCACCTTCTGACGTGCCTCAGCGAACGACTCCCGGATCGCCCGGTTTTTGATCACGTTCTGCGTCATCCGCAAAGTCTCTACAGTCGTCACACCATTTTCGAGCAATACGCTCATCGTCTGACTGATTTGAAGAACATCGACCGTCCGCAGGAAATTTCCGAGGATTGGCACCTTCAACATCAACCGATCCCACGCCAGCGCGCCCTTTTCAGTCCGTTTCCATTGCCACCAACTGAGCCCCACCAGAACGATTCCGACAATCACGTAAAGGCCGTACGAGATAAGAAGGTTCGATGCCGCCATCAAAGCCAGAGTGGAAGCCGGCAAATCGCCTCCGAGAGATTCGAGCATCGTTTCAAGGCGCGGTAGCAAAACAAAAACCGAGAACAAAACGACCCCGAAAGCGACAACGAGAATCAAAATCGGATAGGCCATCGCCGTCGTGACCTTGCTCTGAAGTTCCTTCTGCTCCTCAAAGTGAGCGACGAGCCGGGTCAAAATCTCCTTCAGATTTCCCGTCGCTTCACCCGATTCGATCAGGAAAACCGTCGATCGATCAAAAACTGCCGGAATGTCGGCCATCGCATCGGAAACCGATTTTCCACCACTGATCCGCTCCCAAAGCGCTTGGGAAAGTCCCTTCAATTGCTGATCCTGCAATCGGACGCTCAAAAGCCGAATCGCATCACCGACCGGCATTCCGCTCCCAACAAGTTCCGAAAGCGAGCGCAAAAAAGGCAGCCGCAATTTTCGACTGAGAGAGGTTTCCGCTACTTTTTTGTTAGCCGACGATTTTGGCCCGATCCCCTTTTTTAAAAAACTCCAGTCGAACGCCGATTTCTGGGGTTTCGCAACCGCTGCCGCCGATTCCCCAACCGAAACCGGTTGCAATCGATTGAGCGAAATCTTGCGGATCGCCTCTTTCCGGCTCGCCGCTTCGATGGTTCCCTTAACGAGCTCACCTCTAGAATCACGGGCACTGTAGGTAAATGTCGCCATTCTCAGCTATCGGAAGCACTGACGCGGAGAACTTCCTCCAAGGTCGTCATTCCGCTCTTCACTTTGTCCCAACCGGAGAGTTGCAAACTGCCCATTCCATTTTCCATCGCTTTTTTCCGGATCGCACGCGTCGACTCACGATCGACGATCAGATCGTGCAAACTTTCGTCAACCGGAAGAATTTCGAAAATTCCCTGACGTCCGCGATAACCGAGTCCGCGACATTCCTCGCATCCGTTGGCCGTATAAATATGCGTAACGCCTTCGCCTGATTCGGGTCCGAGTTGCAGAAGTTCAAGCACCGAGGCGAGATCGGTCGGCGAAAGAGGCCGTTCGACCCGACAACTCGGGCAAAGCCGCCGCACCAACCGCTGGGCAATGATCATCTCCACGGCGGAAGCCACAAGAAAAGGCTCGATTCCCATATCGATCAAACGCGTCAAACCGCCCGGCGCATCGTTCGTGTGGAGCGTGCTGAAAACCAGGTGACCGGTCAACGAAGCACGGATTGCGATGTCGGCCGTATCGCGGTCGCGAATTTCCCCGATCATGATGATATCGGGGTCCTGACGAAGAACGTGACGAAGCGCATCGGCGAAACGGAGTCCGATTTCCGGCCGAACCTGCATCTGGTTGACGCCTGGAACCTCGTATTCGATCGGGTCCTCGATCGTGATGATCCGCTTATCGGGAGAATTGATGTTGCGCAAAAAGGCGTTGAGCGATGTCGATTTTCCGGAACCGGTCGGACCGGTCACAAGAATGATTCCGTGGGGCAAACCGAGCACCCGCTCGATCTGTTTGATATCGTGCGGCGCAAATCCGATCTGTTCGAGCGAAAGCGCCTCCGCTTTCTTATTGAGAAGACGCAAACTGACACTTTCGCCATACATTGTCGGAATGGTCGAAAGGCGGATATCGAGCACGTTTTCCCCGACGCGGAAATTGATACGGCCGTCTTGCGGAAGACGCCGCTCGGAAATGTTCAACCGCGCCATAATCTTCAATCGCGAGATGATCGCGTCCTGAAATTGACGAAGATTCTCGGGAACCGGAACGGGAATCAACAGGCCGTCGACCCGATAGCGAATCCGCAGCGATTCTTCTTGCGGCTCGACATGAATATCGGTCGCACCATCGGTCACCGCTTGCGAGACGACTTCGTTGACAAACCGGACAAGTGCCGCGTTCTCGTCCTCCTTGCCCTCCATCTCGGGCGTGATTTCCTCGTCAAAATCGATGTCGCTGTCTTCGAGGCTATCAAAACCGACTCCAAGATGTTTTGTGATGAAGGCGGAAACTTTCTCCGGCGACGCGAGACTCCATTCGACATCGAGTCCGCAAGCTGCATAAATCCACTCCTCCATCTCCGGATCCGGCGGCCAAACAGTGATCAGCTGCAAAACCCCGTCTCCATTCTCGCCCATCGGAATACACTGATATTCGTGCATCAGGCGGGCGGGAATCGCTCCGAGATTGGCGACATCGAACTCATCGGTCCCGCGGACTTCAAGGCCTGCGGTTTCCCCGACGATTTTCAGCATATCGCTCTCCCCGCGCACGAGAAACTGCGCAAGCATTCGCACACGATCCTGTCGCGGCGCGGCCTGAAGCTTCTCGCGCTGGGTCTCATCGAGTTTGTCGAGGAGGATGTCAATATCCTGAGTAAGCATGTTTAATTAAATCCTAACACGAATGGTTATTGCGAATCCGTTCGTGTTCTTTCCAATGCCGCCCGACGAAGCTCCCGGCGGCGCCGGATTTCTTCCTGGAGATTTTGCATTCGTTCCTCCGGATCCTGCGCCTCCTGTGCCTGTTCCCGACGGCCGCCTCTTCGATTCGTCGGCGGAGTTGGCGCCTGAACCGGCATCGCGGCAATCGTTGCCTCGTGGAGAGAAATGGTGCGGTTTCGGTTATTGTGTCGAACAACGACCGCTTCTTCGTCTTCCTTGTAATCAACAATCGTGAATCCGCCATCGGTCCGTCCGAGCGGAATCCAGTAGCTCCGTTTTTCTTCCGGATCAAAAAGACTGAACGACGGTTCGCCTCCGATCGTCGTCATACCGCGAAATTCGATCTTGTCGAGCGGCTCCGGTCCCCGCGGAGGCGGCGGCGGTGGTTCGCGTGGAGGCCGTTGGTTGGTTTGTGGCGGCTGATAACCTTCCGGCAAAAACGGTGAGTTCTCGATCAATCGGCTTCTTTCCTGTCCAAAAGATTCGGCAAGTGAAAAACCGTTGACGAATGCCACACAGGCAATCAGCCCGACTATCCGGACAAGTCCCCTTGGTCGATGTTCCTTCATCCTTACGATTTCCTCATCTTCTTCGCAAAACCGGTCCATCGCGCCTGCTCCCATTATCATTTTCCGGTTCCGCTCCATCATCGGACTCGGCTTCCGGAATAACAGGCGACGGTGCCGGTTCAACAAATGGTTCCGGTTCAACAACACTTTCCGGCTCGATCACCGGAGTTTCCGGCGAAAATGGCGGTTCTTCGGCTTCGTTTTGGTTTTCGAGATTCGCTTCAGCTGCTTCGCGTTCGGCTTCTCTTTGAAGTCCTTGCTGCCTCAGCGCCCGCGCCTCTTCAGAATGTCCCGGCGCATCCGGATCCGGATAAACGTCCGGCTCGAGCGCGTGACGGAGATAAGGTCCACGGGAGAACTTGTCGATCTGCTCCTGCGTGTCCCGATAAGCAACCGCAGGATCCGGCAGAACAATCGGCCGGATAAAGACCAGAAGCTCCCGCCGCACGAGTTCGTTGCTTTGGCGTTTGAAAATATTTCCGAGAATCGGCAATTGACCTAAAATCCCAAGGCGGCTTTCACCTTCGGAAACCGAAGTGCTTTGCAAACCGCCAAGAATCACCGTTTCGCCGTTTGCGACGCTGATAAACGAATTCGCTTCCCGTTTTCCAATAATCGGCTGGTCATTTCCATCAATTCGGATTTCACCGATGACATCCTCGACGATTTGCTCGATTTCCAACTGGATCGTGCCATCAGATCCGATAAGTGGAAGAACGACAATCTCGGTCCCAATATCGCGATAATCGATCTGCGAGCGGGTCGATGTCGTGCTAAAATCGCTGGTCACCGTGCCGGTAATAATCGGCCGCTGTTCCCCGACCAGAATCCTCGCCTCCGTGTTGTGCGTCGTGACGATCGACGGCACCGACATGACATGGATATTGCTATCGCTTTCCGCTGTCGTGAGCAAAGCGGCCCAGTCGATATTGCCGCCGAGGACGAAACCGCCGTCCGATCTGCCTACATTTCCACCGCCGGTGTAGCCGGGCCCGGAGACCGTTCCCGATACCGTTCCGTCCTGGATTTGAATGCCAAAACTATCGATTCCGCGCGCACTCTTTTTGTCCAAGGTCACTTCAACAATGAAGGCTTCGATGCGGACCTGCGCCAGGATGATATCGATTTTCTCGATCAGATCGGTGATCAGCTTAATATCCTGTCTCGTGCCCGCTACGATGATCGCATTGGTCCGTTCGTCGGGCATGATCGATAACGTTTCGCTAAAATCGCTCTCGCCAATTGCCGCTCCGAGTTCGTTCATCGTCGCCCCATCGATTGCTGGCGGACCTCCCGGAATCGCTGGAATCGCCGGTGGAGCAGCAGGAGCTCCGCCTTCCGTTGCCTGTTGCGCCCGCACTCCGCCCGGAACCTGAGAACCGCCGCGCGACATGCCGCGACCTCCTGATTGAAAGCCTCCCCCGGATGTACCCCGATTTCCGGTTCCAAATCCTCCGCCTCGACCGGAGCTCGTTCCTCCTTGTCCAAATCTGCTGGAACCGCCGCCGAGTCCTCCCGAGCGCCCCGATCCTCCTGTTGAAGAACTAAATCCGCCGGACGATCCACCGGCCAGTTGCGAAAGAATCGATGCCACGTCGACCGAGTTCGCGTGTTTGAGAAAAATCACTTCGTTGTGCGTCGTCAATTCGGCCGGAACATCGAGTTTTTCGATCAAATTCTCGAAATGATCCATCTGACGCCGATCTGCGATAACGATGATCTGATTGCTGCGTTGATCCGCGACAAGTTTCGTGCGCGCACTCAGTTCGGGAACTCCTTCAAGTCCTCCGAGCGCCTGAACCTGTGCCATCAACTCTTCCGCACCCGCATACTTGAGTGGGAAAAAGCGCGTTTCCGTCTGCGGCGAAAAAGGTCGATCGACCTCCTGGAGCAATTCCTCAATCGCCTGAAGATTGGCAACCGTATCTGTGATCAAAAGCGCATTGGCCTTCGGAAACGGAATGATCGAGCCGCTGCCGGAAGAAATCATCATATTCAACTGCGTCTGCACTTCATCGATTCCGAGAAACTCCAGATAAATCATCCGGCTCACGTTCCGGCCGCTCGGCACCAGGTCGAGCGTCGATTCCATCAGAAACTCCGGCGCTTCGGTTCGAAGCTCCCCGCGCGGAACTACCTTTAGAAAAAGCTCCCCGAGAGGCGCGACGCCGATGCCGTTGATACTCAGCATACTTTCGAGAGCGAGGATCGCCTCCTCCCTCGTCAGCGGCTGCTGGCTGTTGAATGTAAAAGTCGCAGCCGGCAACGCTTGTGGCCGGATGATCGAACGTCCGGTTAAACGCTCCAGCAAATCGAGAACCTGATCGGTCGTCTCATCGCGAAAAACAATCCGATCGACCATCTCCGAAGCATTTTCGTTCGGTGCAAGCAAACTCTCTTCCGAAACCTCCTGCGCGTCGGAAGTCGTCTGGAAAAAAGCCGCGGAAGAAATCAGGCAGGCAATAAGAAACCCCTTGCGCGAAATCGACCGAATCAAAGTCATCGGGTGGAAATGCTGAAAAAAGTTTTTCCGCCGAGAGAGATAACAGGAGGTGGATGGAAACAAAAAGTGCATGTGGTTTATGGATTTAACTCCACGGAAGAGATTCGGTAACGGGCATCGAGAAATTGCGGGTCGGTTTTAGCGGTGATGATCACTTCTTCAAGCGCGATATAAGGCGCACGCGACTGCAATTCTCCTGTAAAACTCATTAAAGTCTCCAACTTTGCGTTTTGAACAGTCAAAACAACCGTGTGGTAGGAAAAAATCTCGCCGGCCTCGGTCCGCGGCGAATCGATCGATGGATTGAGGTTATGTTTATCGGCCAGATCTGCCGCCTCCACAAGAAGCCGGGTCGCATCGAGCGTGCGGGAAGGTTCTAAACTCGCGATTCCCGCTTCTGCCCGCTCCTGAATGATTTCCCGGTTTTCGAGATAAATATTCATCTCGCTCTGACGCCGGTTCAGCTGTCCGCGCTCAGCCAGAAGAGCCTGGGCGCGATCTCCGAAAAACGAAATCCAGATCAGGAGTCCGACAATGAGCATTAAAAGCACGAGGATCTTTTCCCGCATGCTCCGCGACATCAACAAATGCTTCATCTTTGCTCCTCCTCGTTTTCACCTTCCGCCGCTTGCTCAGGAAGGAGCGGTACGTCCGGAAAGCCCTCAACCGTCGCTCGGCCATTCCCCGCTGCTTCTCCCGAATCGGGAAAATCGTCAAAATCATCCGCCGAATCGACCGGTTCCAATGCGGCGGAGTTTTCCCCGGTCGCCGGAACCGTTTCCCCGGAGCGATCCACCGAAAAATCGGTCAAAGTTCCCTGCTTGAAAGTTCCAACAAGAACAAACGAACTCAGCTGATCCCGCGCGCGTAGACGCAAATTGCGAACCTCTACCGATTCGAGCACCTCATCCTGCTCAAGCAAACGCTGATAACGATCGACATCCTGACTTCTCGGAGTCAGAGCCTCGATCTGAAAGGACCGCAATCCGTCGGTCGCCACGCGTGTAAAATAAATCGATCGCGGACGACTCTGATTCAAGTGCCCGAGCATTTCAAAGGGAAGCAATCGCTCCCCGCCGAGTTCCTCTAGCCGTCTGGCGAGCTCTTCCTGCCGCTTGATATGCTCGACCTCCGGCTGCAATTCCTCCAGACGCGCCTCCCGCTGATCGATCAGATAATTTCCTCCGAACAAAACCACCTCAAAAACCGCAAGTGCCAAAAAGGCCGCGAAAACGAGCATCACCCCGGTCCAAATATAACGATTCTGACGTTGGGTCCGCCGCACGGTCAGCAGAAAATCTTTGTCACGAACATCCATCGACCAAAAAACCGGCCGTAACAATCGTGCCTGCTCCTCTTCCCCTTTTTCGGTTTCGAGCGCAAAAACGAGATTTTTATCGTGAAATCGCGGACGCGGATTCGTGAAAACAACCGATTCGACACCTTCGGGAAGCGCTCCGAGCTTTCGTCGAATCTCTTCCCGAACCGCATGAATGGAATCGGATGATTCATCAGAATCGCGGCGCCGGCTGACAACTTTTTCCGGCACCAGGCTTTTTCCGTTCCAATAAACAGCTGTCAGCTCAAGCTCACTTTCAAGAAACGCGATCGTCGGCTTTTTGTAAGAAAGACCGAGCAACGAAGTGAATTCCGGAAGAACCAGCTCCGCATCGGCCCATTCCTCGTCCTCATAAACCGCAAGCTGTTTCCGATAAGCTGCGAAGACGAGGAGACGGGAGGACTCTTCGGGAAGATAGTAACCGTAATAAAGCTGATTGAGCGTAAAGGGCGAAATTTGCTCAAGGGTGAGTTCGACAAACGACGGCAACTCCTCGGAATCGATTCCCGCTGGAAGCTCGAGACTGCGCACAAAGAAGAGGTTGCTGGGCAGCAAGAGTACGTCGGCGGCCTGAGGGGCGCGTTCGTCGGCCGCACGATTTTCCTGAAGATTCGAGACCATTATTTAAAAGGAAACCGGTCGCACCTGAAAGGGCTGGCATCTGACTGATCAAAAAGCAGAGAATCCGGCAAAGAGCCGTTTTTGCGAGCACGATTCGTAGGCGCCTGACAGTTTGGTAGATTCATCCGTAGTTTCCGTTTTCCTCCTGAGGGTTCAATTATAAAATATTTTCGTTTTCCCGAATCTCCAAAAAGCGATACGGGTAAGGGACCATTTCCTGTCCGATTTGTGGCTGATTCGGCTGACGGCGGGCGCCTCCTCTTCTCTGCTGCGGCGGTGGTTGATTCTGTCCCAGATGCTCACCCGTCGGTATATTGATCTGCGAAG
>DATGSL010000321.1:0-9067 GCA_035302665.1 Opitutales bacterium
GGCAGCCTACCACCGCCTCCGCAAACATCCCGCCGTTTACGGAGTCGAACTCGAAGCGGCTCCGATGGTGATTCGCGAACGAACCTGGAAACGTTGAAAAAAAGTCCACCCGCCTTCACAGACGGGTGGACAAACTTTTCACAAATTACGCGGGAAAGGATCGTTCGAGCTTCGTTACGCCCGGTTTCGCAACCTCAATTTCAGGCATCGACGTAAGGGACAAATCTTTCGGGAAAAGATCCATGTCGGCATTGAGAACCTCATCCCAGGTCAAAAGCTGGCCAGTGTAGGCAGCTTCACGCCCCAGAATTCCCGTCAACGTGCTTTCAGCGACGTCGCGCGCTTCATTGACTCCCTGATTTTCCCGGATGCTTGCGATCAGATCAACGTGCTCCTGCACATACGGATTATTTCCCCGCTCATTGATCCGCAATAAGACATCGCCAGCGTGCGAAGTGATCAGCGAATTGGCCGGATTGATCTCCGCAACACCTTTTGACCCGATGATTCGATTCGAATTCCGGTTGGCCGTTCCGCGCATCTGCCGACTCATCGCCTGCACGCGCGCCCCATTCGCATATTCATATTCGACGCTGAAATGATCGTAAATATGACCGAATTCCTCACCGGTCCGGACCTGACGACCTCCGTTGGCGATCGCTCGAACAGGATGTCCCTGAAAAACCCAGTTCAGCGTATCGAGATTATGGACAAACTGTTCGACAATATGATCGCCGGAAAGCCAAGTCTGATAATACCAATTGAGACATTGCGCCTCGAGCTCAGTCATCTCCGGCTTCACCTCGCGGAGCCAAATCGGCCCGGTCATATAATATTCCTGCGCCGCGACCAATTCACCGATGCCGCCGTCGTGAATAAACTTAACAGCATCGACAAAACTCGGTTGACGCCGGTATTGCGTTCCAGCCACGAGCGAAAGGTTTTTCTTCCGGGCTTCTTCGCCGGCACGGATCACCGCCCGCACTCCGGCCGAATCGACCGCGACCGGTTTTTCCATGAAAACATGCAGATTCCGCTCGACCGCCGCCTGCAGATGCTGCGGACGAAAACCGGGAGGCGTCGCCAAAATCACATAATCGACCCCGCTCGCCATGACCTCCAGATAACCATCAAATCCCGTAAAACGGCGGCTTTCTGGAACATTTACCCGATCGCCAGCCTCGTTGGCCAAGGTTTTCCGGGAATGCTCAAGGCGATCCGCAAAAAGGTCGGCCATCGCATAAATTTCAACGGAAGGATCGGCGCGCAACGCATCGTTGGCAGCACCGGTGCCACGCCCACCACAACCGATCACACCGACGCGAATTTTTCCGGGACTCGCCGCATAAGCGAAATTTGTAGAAGCCAGCAGTCCGATACTCACGCCCGCGATCCCTTGAGCCGCCCGCTTCACAAAATCACGCCGACTCAACGAAGAGGTAGATTGGTTTTTCTTCATATTAAGAATGGATATTGCCGAACTCTCTTCGTGCGGACAATCAGAATCATCCGCAATCCCGCATTCTTGAAAAACTCAACGCTCTCTTACAGCCCGCCGAATTCGCTCCAGCGCCGTATCGAGAATCGATCGGGGACAACCGAAATTCAATCGAACGAACCCGTCACCACCAAAAAAACGTCCATCGGAAAGTTCGACTCCAGCTTTCTTAAAAAAAGCAATCGGATCCGCCAGCTGCAATTCCCGCACATCGAGCCACGCAAGATAGGTCGCCTCCACCGGGGTCGTTTTTATCTCCGGTATTTCCTCCTCAATAAAGCTCAATACCCGATCCCGGTTCCCGCGCAAATACTCGATCAGCTCCAAACGCCACGGCTCTCCGTACCTATAAGCAGCTTCACATGCCGTATATCCAAAAACCGTGACCATCGGAACGATCCCCTCTTTTGCCCGCTCAAAAGCGGCGCGCAACTTCGCATCCGGAATCACAGCAAAAGAACAACCGAGTCCGGCCACGTTGTAAGTCTTGCTCGGTGCCATCAGGGTAATCGTTTTATCCGCCACCTCGTCACTCAAACTCGCCATCGGGATATGCGGCAAATCGTCGAGAATTAGATCGCAATGAACCTCGTCCGAACAAATAACGATGTCCCGATCGAGGCAAAACTGCGCCAATCGCTCCAACTCGTCTTTGCGAAAAACCCGTCCGGTCGGGTTGTGCGGATGACAAAACATGAAAAGTCGCGTCTCAGGCGTCACCGCTTCCTCCATCGCCTCCCAATCAATCCCCCAATAACCATCCTCACAAACAAGCGGCACTGAAACCAGCGTCCGCTCCATCCTCCGCGGCGAACTCAAAAAAGGTGGATAAGCCGGCGTCGTCGTCATCACCGCATCCCCTTTTCCCCCGACCGCGCGACAAGCGACATGAATTCCGGTAACGAGTCCGGGCAGCCAGACGATCCACTCCGGATCGATTTTCCAGCCATATCGCGACTCGCACATCGCCACCACGCTCTCTATTAAGGAGGCAGTCGGCCGCGCATAACCAAAAACACCGTGCTGCACCCGCTTTTCCAAGGCCTCCAAGATGGCCGGAGGAGACAGAAAATCCATATCGGCAACCGGCAGCGGCAAAACATCGGTCCCTTCCCAATCAGCCCACTTTTCACTTCCAGTACCGGTGCGATCGATTACTTTATCAAAATCAAATTCCATTTTTCTAAAATTTTTGCAAAAAGTTCCCCGTCCCGCAAAAGAGATGTATGCGCCGATCCCGACCAGGCCCAATTTCGGCGACCCGCAGAAGCTGCGTCGAACCCGGCAGCGCTGCTTGACATTCGAACCGCCGCCAAATACAGTTTGCCGGTTTACAGTTCACTTTCGATCGAAAAGTGGGGGCCTCCCACTTTTTTTTTTCCACACATACAACGATGAGCAGCGAAATTCTTTCAGTCCTGGAATACATGGAAAAGGAGAAGGGGATCAGTCGCGAAGACATGATCGCCGCCATCAGCAATGCCATACATACTGCTGCGCTAAAGGGTGTCAATGCAGGTCAGGAGTTGAAGATTGAGATCAACCCCAAGACCGGCGCCCTCAACGCATGGAGTATGCTCAAAGTCGTCGATTCCGTCAGCGACCGCAAGACTGAGATTCCTCTCGGGCGCGCCCGTGAAATCAATCCTCATGCACAACTGGGAGATATTATCCACCAGGAGATCGACCCTGCCTACCTCGGACGGATCGCCGCTCAGACCGCGCGTCAGGCGATCATGCAAAAGTTGCGCCAATTCGAAAAAGACCGCATCTATGACGACTACAAGGACCGGATCGGCGATATCGTCACCGGCACCGTCCGTCGGCGCGAACGGGGCGATCTGATCGTCGATCTCGGCAAAGCAGAGGCAATTCTTCCGCCGCGCGAACGGGTTCCCAGCGAAAATTACGGTCCCGGCGAGCGCATCCGCTGCCTCCTCCTCACGATCGAACCGACCAACCGCGGCCCGGAATTGATTCTCAGCCGCGCCAGTCCAAAATTTGTCAACCGTCTCTTCGAACTCGAAGTGACGGAAATCAGCGACGGAACCGTCAAAATCGAAAAACTTGCCCGTGAGCCCGGCTACCGCACAAAAATCGCGGTCTCCAGCACCGATCCGCGCGTCGACCCGGTCGGCGCCTGTGTCGGCGCACGCGGCGCACGTGTTAAAAGTATCGTCCGCGAACTCGGCGGCGAAAAAATCGATATCGTCCGTTATTTCGAAGATCCACAGGAAATGCTCGCCGAAGCACTGAAACCATCGGTGCCGCGAAACATTGAACTCGACGAAAATTCGCGCACCATTTCCTTTGAGGTCTCCGACGAAGATCTCGCGGTCGCCATCGGCCGAAAAGGGCAAAATGCCCGCCTGACTTCGCGGTTAATCGGATGGAAGCTCAATATCCTGAAGGAGAAATCCCAGGAATTTGACTTCGAGGATAAAAAGAGAATGGCCGTCGAAGGGATCAACCAGATCCCAGGGATTGAGGACGAACTCGCTCAGCGACTCGTTGCAATTGGATTCGTCAGTCCCGAAGCCTTCGTCGGAGTCGATCAATCCGACCTCGTTGAAGCCGGCTTCAGCGAAGAAGAAGCCGAAAACATCATGAAGAAGGTTTCTGCGTTCCTCGACTCGCAGAAAATTTCGCCATGAACTCGCAAACACAATAATAAGCGAGCCGCAGTTCAGCTGTGACTCGCGATCAATTTTAAAAATCAAAAGTTACAGATGAGCGTAAGAATACACCAGCTATCCAAGCAAATTGGACTCGAAAACAAAGAGTTGATCTCTCTCCTGCAGAAGCGCGGCTTTCCGGTCACGAGCGCTTCCAGCACGATCGACAACATTTCCGCCGAATCTCTCGTAAACGAATTCAAAGGCAAAGAGGAAGCTGATGCCGAAGAGACATCCCCGAAAATGAAAACCAGCGAGAAGGAAAAAACCAAGTCGAGCGACGACAACCAAAACGATGCCGACGACAAACCGTCGATCCAATTGCCGCCAGGGGTTTTCGTAAAAAGCGCGGACGACGTTATCCGCGAGCGCGAAGAAAAGGCGGCCGCTGCAGAAGCTGCCAAAGCTCCCGCCGCACGCCCAAAAGCACCGGTTCCACCTCCAGTCCAACGGGCACCCGCGGCCAAAACACCACCGCCGCCCCCGCCCGCTCCAGCACGTCTGGGTGTTAAATCACCTCCTCCGCCACCGGCAGCCCGTCCTCCCGCAACACCTCCGGTTGCGCGCAAATCTCCTCCTGCACCTCCCGCTCCTCCGGCTCCAGCTTCTCCATCTCCAGAGGCCGCAGCCGACAAAAAGGGCGAGAAGGCTCAAGCAACCGCACCCAAAGAGACAAAACCGACGAAGACGCCCGACGACGACAAAGCGGCATCCGAAGCTGAAACCGATGAGGAGGAAATCAAGGTCATCGCCGTCAGGCCTCCGATCGTGGTGCGCGACTTTGCCGGAATGATCGGCCGGAAACCGTTCCAGCTCATCTCCGAGCTCATGGAAATGGGGATTTTCGCCTCGATGAACCAAGTGATCGAGGCCGACGTCGCCAACGATCTTGCCGCCCGACATGGCTATCTTCTCGACATCCGCGTCCGCGGCGAAGGCACCGTCAAAGGCGGAAAAGCCAAAAAGAAAGCCGAACCGGTCGACGAAACTAAATTCCTCGAACCGCGCCCACCGGTCGTCTGTATCCTCGGTCACGTTGACCACGGAAAAACCACTTTGATCGACCGAATCCGCAAGGCCAGCGTCGTAAAAGGAGAAGCCGGCGGCATCACCCAACATATCGGCGCTTATCAGGTCGAAACGGAATCAGCGAAAAAGATCACCTTTCTCGACACTCCGGGTCACGCGGCATTTTCGAAAATGCGAGCCCGCGGAGCGACCGTTACAGATATCGCGATCCTCGTAGTCGCAGCCGACGACGGCTTCATGCCGCAGACCGATGAAGCGCTCAAACATGCGCAAAAAGCCGGTGTTCCTGTGATTGTTGCCGTCAATAAAATGGATGCTCGCGGCGCCAATCTCGAACGCGTCCAGAGACAGATGCAGGAACGCCAGATCGCTCCCGAAGAATGGGGCGGCGAAACAATCATGGTTCCGATTTCCGCCCTTAAAGGCGAAGGAATCGACGAACTTCTCGAGATGGTTGCCCTTCAGGCAGAAATCCTCGAACTGAAAGCCAGCCCGAGAGGGCCAGCTTCCGGTATCGTCGTCGAAGCCCAAATCGAAGTTGGCCGCGGCCCAACGGCAACAGTTATTATCGAAAAAGGCACCCTGAAGGTCGGCGATGCGCTGGTATGCGGTCCGCACTACTGTAAGGTCCGGGCGATGTTCGACGACGCCGGTAAAAACGTGAAACAGGCGACTCCAGCAACCCCGGTCAAAGTCACCGGATGGTCGAGCGCGCCGAACGCAGGTAGCGTTTTCGAAGGAGTCAAAAACGAGCGAACCGCCAAAGCGCTCGCCGAAGAAAAGGAGATCGAACTCAAGCAACAACCGGCGGCCGACGCTCCAACCCAGCGCCCGACGATCGACGACCTTTTCTCCGCTATCGAGAGCCAAAAGAAAAAGACCTTCCGCGTCGTTCTCCGCTGCGACGTCCAAGGCTCCCTCGAAGCCGTTGTCGAAGCCTTGGAGGAAATTAAAAGCGACAAGGTCGATCTCGAAATCGTCGCCGCCGCTGTCGGTCCGATTTCACAAAGTGACGTGTTGATGGCCCAGACCGCCGAAGCGACGATCATCGGATTCGGTGTCGGCGTCGAAGGTGGCGGCATTCGGAGCCAGGCCAAGCATCACGGGGTCGAAATCCAAACCTACGATGTCATCTACCAGCTGATCGACGGCGTTAAGGAGACCATGAGCGAACTCCTCGATCCGGAAATTCGCGAAAGCAAACTCGGTGCAGCCGAAGTTCGCCAGATTTTCCCATTGGCAAAAGGACAGGTCGCCGGTTGCCTCGTTACCGAAGGAAAAATCGTTCGCGACCGAAAGGTTCGCGTGATCCGCCAGGGCAAAACGATCGCCGAAGGTTCCGTTGCGACTCTCAAGCGTTTCAAGGACGATGTCTCCGAGGTCCGCGCCGGCTACGAGTGCGGAATCGGCATCAGTGGATTTAATTCCTACGAGATCGGCGATATCATCGAAGCCTTTGAACTTAAGAAAATCCGGGCGAGTCTGTAAGAAGGGCTTTTACCACTCCAGGTCTTTGCGTTTCCCTTCAAGACCGAAGGCCTGGAGAATCCCTTTTATCAGGGCCAAACCAGGAGGAAGAGTTTTACATGAGCGAACGGAATATCAGGGTAAACGAACTGCTGAAACGCGAAATCAGCGAGGTTCTCCATACCCGCTACAAGGACGAGACCGTCTACATCACCATTCTCGGTGTGCAAACCTCACCCGATCACCGAAAAGCTCACGTCTATTTTTCCGTCATCGGTGGCGAGAAACAGGCAAAACCATCGCTGAACTGGCTCACGCGTCACCAAAAGGAGATCCGGCGCGAGGTCGGCAGAAAAATTGTGCTGAAATTTCTCCCGCACCTTCAGTTTCACTACGACCCATCGACCGAAAAAGGGGACCAAGTCATCAATCTCCTCAACGAATTGGAAGAAAACGACCCGCACTGATTCCGATGTTTTATCCGGACCTGTCTCCATCGATTCGCCGAATCGCGGACGATCTCCGCGGACAAAAAGTCGCTGTGCTCGGACATTTCCGGCCCGATGGCGATTGCATCGGCTCGCAGGTCGGATTTTGCCGTGTCCTGCGCGCCCTCGATATCGATGCGGTCTGCGTCAACTCAGATCCGGTCCCGCGCCGACTCCGTTTTCTTCTCGGAGATACTCCCTTTTTTGAAGCCGAAGATTTTCAACTCGACGGACATCTGGCGATCTCAGTCGATTGCGCCGATCCGGAGCGAACCGGCGTTCTCCAGGAAATTTTTTCCGAAATTTCCGCAAATATCGATCACCACATTTCTAACACGCGTTACGCGAAACAAAATTTTATCGATAGCAACTCAGCCGCAACCGCCGAAATTCTCGGAGGAGTCGCTTTGGATAACCGTTGGCCGATCGACCGGGAAACCGCTCAGGCATTCTACGTCGGAATCGCGACCGATACCGGCCAATTCCGCTTCCCGTCAACCACCCGGCGCGTCTTCACAATCAGCGGCCTTCTCATCGACCGCGGAGCGAATCCGGCATTGGCTTCCCATCAGCTTTACGAACAGGAATCTCTCGGCAAAATGCGTTTGCTGCAGAAATTCCTCGCCTCGCTCCAGCTCGAATTCAACGGCCGCGTCTGCATCGGAAGCCTCGACGAAAATTCTTTTGCCGAAACCGGCGCAACATCGGAAGATAGCGAAGGTCTCGTCGATTACGCACGCTCAATCGCAGGGGTCGACATCGCAGGAATCATCGAACAACGTCCGAACGACATCAAAGGAAGCCTCCGATGCAAAGAGACCCGTTTCCGTGTCGACAAGATCGCAGCACTTTTCAACGGCGGCGGCCACGCGTGCGCAGCCGGATTCAATACCGATCTTCCCTTTCAGGAATTTTATCCAGCTCTCCTCAAGGCAATCGGCGAGCAGCTCGATAAGGTCGATTCGGCGGAAGGCTGATCGTCGCCCGCTTCGGTGTTTTCCGAGAGAACCTCAACCGAAATCGCGGCATTTTCATTTCAATTTTTCATCATCAAACCGATGGCTTTTAAAGCTTAACATTTTTTGGATATGGCAATTGGATCTGAACTGAACGGCATCCTCTTGGTTGATAAACCACAAGGACACACCTCACACGACGTCGTTGCACGGCTTCGCGGAAAACTGAAAATCCGCAGGATCGGGCACGCGGGCACCTTGGACCCGATGGCGACCGGACTTCTCGTGATCCTCATCGGAAAAGCAACCAAGGCCTCCCAATACCTTACCGGCTTTGATAAACTCTACTCCGGCACCATCGAACTCGGCAAAACGACCAACACTCAGGATGCCGAAGGCGAAATAGTTGCCACCGCTCCGGTTCCCGATTTAACCGATGAAACCCTGATCAAAGAAATGCAATCGTTTCTCGGCGACCAATATCAAACCCCTCCAATGCATTCCGCAGTCAAAGTTGATGGCATTCCGCTTTACAAGCACGCTCACAAAGGAAAAACTATTGAACGAAAACCGCGATTTATTCACATTCACGAATTCAAACTCCTGAAATTCGAATCGCCGACCATCCATTTTCGCCTCGGATGCTCGAAAGGAACTTATGTCCGCACCGTTGCACACGATCTTGGAAATCGGATCGGATGCGGTGCACACCTCTCGAGTCTCGTCCGCGACGCAGCAGAAGACCTGAAACTTGAAGATGCCCTCCCACTCGAAGAAATTCTAAATCTGGGAACGAGCGAGATCGCAAAACGCCTCCTGCAGGTCCGCGATGTTCTTCCGCGAACCGTTCTATGAATTTTCCGAAAAAAGTAACGACCCTGGAAAACCTCACCCTTCCCGATCGCGAAATTCACCTCGCGATCGGTATGTTCGATGGCGTCCACCTCGGACACC
>DATGSL010000322.1:0-6408 GCA_035302665.1 Opitutales bacterium
AATCGAAGCGACTGATTCGTTTCGAAGATTTCGGCCGTTTGCTCGAGCCTTTCCTTGTCGGTCAAACTTCCGTCAAAGGTGACGGCGCAGTAGGTTGCGGTGATGTCGCCGGTTTGAGCGTAGGAAAGAGGCCAACCAAAAACGGCTGTGCGGACGTCTTGTCGTTCAGCTGTGATCCAGATCGGTTCGGCTTCGAGAAGTTCTGACGAATTCGGGAAGCGATGGAGTTCGTCGGTTTCGAGGTCGTAAAAAGTATTGCCGACGATTCCATGTTCCTGCGGATAAGTGCCGGTGGCGATCGAGACGTGCGAAGGAAAGGTAACGCTCGGAAAAACGGGCCAGAGGTCATCGGTCCAGGCGCTTTTCTTAAGCATTTCGTTCAGGAACGGCGTTTCAGCTTTTTCGAGATAATCGGGCCGAAAGCCGTCGAGGCTGATCCAGAGAACGGTATTTGTCGGTTCGGAAAAAGTTTCGGCTGCGGTTGGCGGGGTTGCGAGGGGTAGAAGCAAAAAGAGGCAGCCGCCCCAAAAGGAACAAATCGATGCGGGCATGAAAGAAATCAATCGCTTTCTCCTTTGCCGGGCAAGGTTCTTATTACAGATCGATTTGCAGAATCGAAACGGTAGGCTCGGACCTCCGTGCTGACCGTTTGCGGTTGGCCTTTCGACGGACGAACACGGATGCTCGTCCTGATCGTTTTCCGGGAACGCTACTTTAGGTCGAGTTCGAGTGGAGGTTCCGGCTCGGGGCGAGGGCCGCGCGATTTTGTGATTCTGCGTACTGGATATTGTGTGACGCGATTGCCGCCAGCGCCGCGGCCGCGGATGGCGAGGCTTTGGAGGTCGAAATCGAAGGTTTTTTTGCGCGCACGACAGGCTGGATGAAGCGTGATCGTGACGTTTTCTGCTGTTTCATCCGACTCGGCTTTGAAGTAGAGCACCTTGGATCCTTTGTTGCCGCGGGTGAGATCGTATTCGCGATCGCGAGTGATTCCGCCGACCCGGAAACGTTTTGCGAGCGTCGGACCATCTTTTCCGTCGCGGTAGATCATGCTGTAGACCGTTTCGTCGTTGTTCGGGAAAACCGCTATGTGGAGTGGATTTTTACCGATAAAAGCTTTTTCCGCAACGCGGGAAACGGTCATTTTTCCGTCGTCGTGGAAAACGATGATGTCGTCGAGTTTTGAGCATTTTCCGATGGCTTCGTCGCGCCGCATTCCGTAGCCGGCGAAACCTCCGGCCCGGTCGATGTAGAGGGTTTCGTTTGCCAGGACGACATCGGCGGCGACGATCCGCTCGAACGATTCGAGTCGAGTTTTCCGCTCGCGGCCTTTTCCGTATTTTTCCTTTAGGTTTTGGAAATAGTCGATGGCGTATTCGGTGAGGTGGCGGAGGTGTTTCCGGACTCTCTTGATGTCGGCATCGAGGCGTTTGATGGCTTCGTCGGCCTTGAAGGAGTCGTATTTGGAGATCCGCTTAATCCTGATTTCGGTCAGGGCGATGATGTCGTCTCTCGTTACTTCCCGTTTCAACGGCTCGATAAACGGCTGTAAACCGGTCCGGATTTCTTCGATAACCGATTCGAAAGTCGTGCATTCTTCGATCCGGCGATAGATCCGGTTTTCGATAAAAATTTTCTCGAGGGAGAAGAAGTGCCATTTTTCCTCGAGTTCTCCGAGTTCGATTTGGAGTTCGAGTTCGAGGATGTTTTTTGTGTTCCGGGTCGCACGTTTGAGGAGGTCGTTGACGCTCATGAAACGCGGAGTGTTGCCATCGATGACTCCCGAGTTTGTGGAAATAGCCATCTCGCAGTCGGTGAAGGCGTAAAGAGCCTCTATCATCTGGTCGGGATCGCTGCCGGACGGAAGATGGACCAGGACTTCAACTTCGGCGGCGGTATTATCCTCGACTTTTTGGATTTTAATTCTTCCCCGATCGTTTGCTGAAAGGATCGAATCGATGAGACCGCCGGTTGTTGTGCCGAATGGGATGGCGGTAATCGCGAGAACGAGTTTGGAGCGTTTTTCGATATCGGCCCGAACTCGAACGCGGCCGCCGCGCAAGCCGCCGTTGTAATTGGAGACGTCGGCGGTCCCGCCGGTTGGAAAGTCGGGGAAAAGGTCGAATTCTTCGCCGCGCAGGCAGGCGATCGATGCGTCGATCAGTTCGTTGAAATTATGCGGAAGAATTTTACACGCGAGGCCGACAGCGATCCCTTCGACACCTTGAGCGAGCAGGAGGGGAAACTTCATCGGAAGAGTTACCGGCTCCTTGTTGCGACCGTCGTAGGAGAGTTGCCAGATCGTGGTCTTCGGATTGAAAGCGACCTCAAGTGCAAATTTTGACAAACGGGCTTCGATGTAGCGGGGAGCGGCGGCGGAATCACCGGTAAAAATATTTCCCCAGTTTCCCTGCATGTCGATGAGGAGGTCGCGCTGTCCGAGTTGGACGAGTGCATCGCCGATCGAGGCATCGCCGTGCGGGTGAAAACTCATCGTGTGTCCGATGATGTTTGCGACCTTGTTGTAACGCCCGTCGTCGAGCAGGCGCATGCTGTGCAGAATCCGGCGCTGGACCGGCTTCAAGCCGTCGTCGATATGCGGAACGGCGCGCTCGAGGATGACATAACTCGCGTAATCGAGGAACCATTCGCTGAACATTCCCGAGACATGACCGACGTTCGGTGCGGGAGATCGGCCGGAGGATGAATTTTTTGAACGGAGATTGGAGCTGTTGTTATCGCTCATTTATAAAAAATCTTTTTTTATCGTCGAAAACCTGGTTCGGCAGGATGTCAGACCAATTCCGCTTCGAGTTCTTCCGCTACTTCCGGATTTTTCGCGGCTGTCGACGGATCCGCCTCTTCAATCACATCGAGTTCGACTTTCAGGTTTTCAATAATGTATTCCTGTCGCGACGGCGTATTTTTGCCCATGTAAAAGGAGAGCAATTCCTGGATGGAGGCCTGTTTGTCGATCCGGACTGGGTCGAGGCGAATATCTTCGTTGATAAAATATTTGAACTCGTCGGGGGAAATTTCGCCGAGGCCTTTGAAGCGCGTGATTTCCGGTTTGGGCCCGAGATCGCGGATCGCTTTTTGCCGTTCCTGGTCGCTGTAGCAATAGCGGGTTTCCTTTTTGTTGCGAACGCGGAAGAGCGGTGTCTGTAAGATGGAGAGATGACCGCGTTTGATCAGGTCGGGGAAGAATTGAAGGAAAAAAGTGATCAGGAGCAGTCGGATATGCATGCCGTCCACATCGGCATCGGTCGCGAGGACGACCCGGTTGTAGCGGAGATTTTCGATGCCGTCTTCGATGTTGAGGCAATTTTGAAGAAGATTGAATTCCTCGTTTTCGTAGACGATTTTTTTGGTGAGACCGAAGCAATTCAACGGTTTCCCCTTCAGGCTGAAAACGGCCTGAGTGTTGACATCGCGTGATTTGGTGATCGATCCGCTGGCCGAATCTCCCTCGGTAATAAAGAGCGTCGATTCGTCCCGACGTTTGTCTTTGGAATCGAAATGGATGCGGCAGTCGCGAAGTTTGCGATTGTGGATTTTTGCTTTTCTTGCCCGTTCGCGGGCGAGTTTCTGGATGCCGCTTAGTTCTTTTCGTTCCCGTTCGGAGCGGATAATTTTTTCGTGAAGAGCCTTGGCGGTTTCCGGGTGCTTGTGCAGATAGTTGTCGAGCTCCTGAGCGACGAAGTTCCCGATAAAGGTCCGCACGGTCGGGCCATCGGGCGCAACGGTCTGAGAGCCGAGTTTTGTTTTTGTCTGCGATTCGAAAACAGGTTCCTGAACTTTGATCGCAATGGCTGCAACGATCGAGCTACGGACGTCGGCGGCATCGAACGACTTTTTGTAAAAATCGCGGACGGTTCGGACAATGGCTTCGCGAAATGCGGCCAAGTGAGTGCCACCTTGCGTCGTGTGCTGGCCGTTGACGAACGAATAATATTCCTCGCCATATTGTTCGCCGTGGGTGAAAGCGATTTCGATATCGTCGCCTTTCATGTGGACGACCGGGTAGAGCGGCTCGCAATTGATATTTTCGTTCAGAAGATCGAGCAGGCCATTTTCGGAACGGAATTCTTCGCCGTTAAAAACGAGTGTTAAGCCGGTGTTCAGGTAGGCGTAATTCCAGAGCATATTTTTGATATGCTCCTCGCGGAATTCGTACGGACCGAAAACTGTTTCGTCCGGTTGGAAACGGAGGGCGGTTCCGTTGCGTCCGGTGCCTGGTTCGATTTTGCCATCCTGTAAAAGATCGCCGCGGGAAAAAGAGAGTTCGCGGGTCTGCTTTTCCCGGAATGCCTGGATGTGAAATTCGCCGGAGAGGGCGTTGACAGCTTTGATTCCGACCCCGTTGAGTCCGACCGATTTTTTAAAAGCTTCGGAATCGTACTTCGCGCCGGTATTGATCTGCGCGGCGCATTCGTATAATTTCCCGAGAGGAATTCCCCGTCCGTAGTCGCGGATGGTGAGGACATTGTTCTCGAGTTTGATTTCGATTCTCTTCCCGAAACCCATGACGAACTCGTCGATCGAATTATCGATTACCTCTTTGAGCAGGACGTAGATCCCGTCATCGGCTGCAGAACCGTCGCCGAGTTTGCCGATGTACATGCCCGGACGGAGCCGGATGTGCTCTTTCCAGTCGAGTGAACGGATATTTGCTTCGGTATATTGGTTGGCCATGTGAGAAAAATTGTAAATGGAACGAATTGGGCTGCCTTCGCAATCAATTCTTTGAATCTGCGATTTGCGTGCAACCTGTCAGAATCGACGGTGCAGCTCAAGGTTTCTGGCGCGGCGTGATCGGTCGATCGATTTCGCGATCGCCGCTTTGGGTGGCTTGATTCCGCCGACGGGCAGAGGTTTAGTCGGAAATTCCGTTTTCCGGAAACGCCTGGATGAACGCTTTTTTGTCGTCCGCTTTAAAAAAAGCACTTCCGGCGACAAAGGTGTCGGCACCGGCTTCCCGGCAGAGTTTGCCGGTTTCTTCGTTGATGCCTCCATCGACTTCGATGCGGAAATTCAGCTTTTGTTCCCGTCGCCAACGATCGACCGTTGCAATCTTTTCGAGCATGTCGGTGCGGAAACTCTGACCTCCGAAGCCGGGTTCAACGGTCATGATCAGCACGAGATCGAGCGAATCGAGATAGGGAAGAAGGCTTTCGGCTGGGGTTCCTGGTTTGACCGAAAGTCCGGCAAAACGGTCCCGCGACCGAATCTGTTTTAAAGTCTCGGCGATCGCATAATCGGGTTCGACATGAACCGTAATCAGATCCGCACCCGCTTCAATAAACGGATCAACGAAGCGGTCGGGATTATCGAGCATCAGATGGACATCGAGAAAAAGATCGGTGCCACGATCGAGAGCGGCAACGACTTCCGGACCGAAAGTCAGGTTGGGCACGAAGTGACCATCCATGATATCGACGTGAAGCCAACGGAGCCCGAGGCTTTCGACCAGCCGTGCTCCTTTGAGCAGATTTCCATGATCTCCACCAAGAATGGACGGAGCCAAGATATGCGGACGGACGCGAGTCATTGCAGGAAATTCTTCGTTATAAATGCTTCCGAGGCAACGAGAATTCGTCACAATCGGCGAAGGGCGGTGCGGATTTCCGGACGGATCGGCGCCATTTTCCAGCATTTCCTTTTACTTTTTCGCTTTGGTCAGTTCGTCTGCGCGTTTCCGACCCGATGCGATACATTGGCCGAGAGCGATTCCGTCGCGGGTGGAACCGGCGATGTGGATGCCCGGATTTTCCGCCTCGAAGTTTTCGATCAATTGTATGAAACGGCCGTGCCCGAGATTGTATTGCGGAATGGCGTGCGGCCAGAATGTCATTTTTTCAAAAACCGGCTCTCCGCGAATGCCGAGAAGTGCCTGGAGGTTTTCGAGAACGATTCGACGGATCGTTTTTTCCGACGCGTTTGCCAGATCGGGATTCCGGGTTCCGCCGACGAAGGTCGTTAAAAGAACGTGATCTTTCGGCGCGCGGTTGGGAAATAAGGTCGATGCAAAGATCGTTCCGAGAATCTGTTTTTGCTCTTTTTCGGGAAGCAACATTCCAAAACCGTCGAGCGGATGAGCGACCTGGGAGCGGGAAAATCCGAGAGAGACCGAAACCACCGGCGGGTGGGGAATCTCCGCGAGTTCCCTAAGCGAAAGGTTTTTTCCGTTCTTTTTAAATTCGATTTTTGCAAGCTGAGACGGCGGCAGCGCCAGAAGAATCGCGTCGTAGGTATCGCGCAGGCGGCGGTTGAAGCGTTTGGCGATCAGCTGCCAGCCCGTATCGGTTTTTTCGATGCTTTCGACCGCGGTTTCCCGGTAAATCTGTTTGTCGAGTTTTGCGGTCAGAGTTTCGGTCAAGGTTGCCAATCCGTTTCGAAAGGAAATCA
>DATGSL010000323.1:0-3647 GCA_035302665.1 Opitutales bacterium
TGGGCGCGATCGGGCAAACGGGTGAACGGACTCGATGCTTCCTGCCAGCCCTGACCTCGAACGTGGAGATCGGTTTCGGAAAACCAGAGCCAATTGTCCTGATCGGCATCTGTAGCTTCGTTGGCCCGGACGGCGATCAACGGAAGAAGGAACGCAGCGGTAAAGAGAAAAAATCGGGAAAACAACATACCGTTAGATCCCAATTGGTATTGGGATTAAAACAATCTCATTTTTTGTTAATTCTGTAGGTTCGCGCCAAAAACCGAAGCGATCGCCGATGATTTCGCGAAAAGTTTTTCCAGTTTGGATGGGCAAGAGGTTTTTACCGACGTTTTAGAAGGAACATCGGTTAGCCGTTGGGCGACTTTTCCCGAAATCGAGGTGCGGAAGCTCGGTATGTAAGACGGCCGTCCTCATCAAAACCGGCTGCGGAGGTATACGGATGCTCTTTAACATTCCTGGCTTCAAAGATATGAAGTACGGTCCATCCGCGAATTTTCAGATAATCGGAAAACAGCGACCGGTGACATCTCCACCAGACGGCCTCGGAGCACATGATCGCCGTTCGGCATCGTTGTGCCTGATCGATCAAATCCTCGATTCCTTTTTCAAACTCCTCTGATCCAAGATGATCGGCGTATGCCCGGAAGGAAGGATTTCGCCAGACTGTATTCGTCGAGTTCGCCGCCGGTTTTCGCCGTCCGCCGAGTGCAGGAAAATGACGGTAGCCGATCTGGTTTTCTTCAAGGCGGGTGGCCAGCTTTTTCTGATTGTATTGAGGGAATCGGCGCGATCCCGGAAGTGCCCGGACATCGGCGAGGATTTCGATTCTCTCAGTTTGAAGAGCGGTAAGAAAATCGGAGAAGCTTCGGGTCGAATGACCGATCGTCCAGATTGTCATTTATAAAGATCCCATCGTTTGGCGCCGGTCGCAATTCTTCGACCGATCTGGTGGCAGTTATTTGCGAATTGGCTTTTTCTTATCACCGCTTCAGTTTTTCCCAACGACTATGAGATCTTTCGCATGCTTTTTTACCCGTCGGTTATTTCAGGCAATTCTGCTTTCTCTTATCGCGTCATCGACCGTTGGATTTGCCGAAGCGGATTTACAGGTTTCTGCTTATCGGACAGCTGCCGGAGCAACGATCCGGTTCGTAGATGCAGCCACCGGGTTCTCCGTCGCTCCTGACGAAGTGATTCATTCGTTGGATAAAATTTCAGAAAACGTATCGGTAAGGGCGGAAGGTTATCGTCCTTTTCATGCGACGATACCGACGGGAGGGCAGTCGAAACGGATTCAGTTTGTCCTCGAACCGCTTGTTCGGCCGGAACCGCTTCGTTTCGAATCGATCGATGCTCGCCGCCAGCAGGATGCGACGCTTTTTCTCGGATATGTTGCCGATGATGAGTTCGGCGGACCTCTTTCCGGCGTTCGAGTCGAATCGTTTCCGTCGGGGGTCGTGACGGAAACCGACGAGAACGGTTTTTTTGCGTTGGCGGTTCCGTTGCAGAGCGAAGAGGAAGCCGCCGTTTCTCCTGCCGGACTTCTTTTTAAGAAAAATGGCTACGATTTGGAGGAGATTCGTGGGATTGAGCTTTTTCCTTATGGCGATTGGACCTACCGGATTCGTTTGAGAAGGGGCGATGGAATTCGTGTCACGGACGAGGGCCTTCTTCGGCGGCGCGAATCTCCGCACTTTTCGCCCGAAGAGGCGGCATCGACACCGGCGCCGGTTTTATCGGGTGCAAGGATTTCGGCAGCGGCGGATCCGCGTTCGACATCAACTTCGGTTGAGACGATCAGTGTTCCGACCAATATCCGTGTGCTTTTGGCGGATGGGGAGACGATCGAATATGTGCCGATGGAGCTTTATGTTCGGCGTTCTCTGCCGAGCGAATGGATTGCGTCGTGGGGAAATTATTCGGGCGGCGAGCATTCTCTGCGTGCGGGAGCGGTTGCTATTCGGACCTATGCGATCGGATTTGTGAAAAATCCGCGGGATGCTCAATACGATATTTGCGGGACTGCGGTCTGTCAGGTTTACGGATCGCGGGAAAATTCGCTGACCGACGCCGCCGTAAACGCGACCAGTTATTACGTAATGGTGAATTCCAGTGGGAGGATCACGTTCAAGCTCACCGAGTATTCGGCTGAGAACAATTCGCTCGGCTTTTCGTGCGGTGATGGCTTTACGTCGCCGACAGGTGGCTGTTTGGCTGATCCGGTTTGTGCCGGACAGGAACGGTATGGTCACGGGCGCGGCCTTTGCCAATGGGGGACAGCGCGTTGGGCGACCGGTCGGAGGATGCACGAGCGTCGGACCGGAGATGCGACCCCTCACGGTTATCCGACGAAAAACTGGATTGAGCTTCTTCATCACTATTATCCGGATCTGACGCTTGTTCAGGGAGCGCCTTTGTCGACTGGCGATACGGTGCGGGTGGTCGGCAACGGTTCGCGAGCTGTTCGGCTTTGTGCCGGAGGAGGAATCGAAAACGGAGAAAACTGTCCGCTGATCGCCACGAAAAACGCTGGTGCGACCGGTATTATTGTCGATGGTCCCCAATTGGTTGCGGCTGATGGATTCGGATATACGTGGTGGAAAATCAAATGGGATGATGCGGAAGGTACAACCGGTTGGACGGCTGAAAACTGGCTCGAACGGATCGTTCCGCCGCCTTCGGCACCGGTTGGGCTGAGTGCGGTGGCTCTCTCATCGACGGAGATTGAATTATCTTGGAATTCTTCCGGCGGGAGCGTTTCCGGATTTCGGGTTGAACGATCGGCAGGCGGAGGAAGTTGGAGCGGTATCGACACGGTTTCCGCGGATGCGCGCACTTATTTTGATTCGGACCTTCAGCCGGTTTCGGATTATTCTTACCGTATCCGCGCCTTCAATTCCGGGGGAAACTCGCTTCCGTCGAATGTCGTTACGATTACAACGCCCGATTTTCCTCCGACCCTCGATCCGATCGCTGATCAAACGATCGATGTCGGAGACCTTCTGAGTTTTGCTGTAAATTCGACTGCACCTGAGCGGGTTTTTCGTATCACCGATTTTGAGCAGTTCGGCAACGGAACTCCTTCCGGGACAGTTCTTTTCCGTGCTCCGTCGTTTTCCGGAAGTACGGATCCGCTGTTAGATTCGTCGCCAAACATTTCCAGCGTGCGATCCGATTTTCCGGCTGGAAATGAAAGCACGCGCGCGCTTTATGTCGCATGGAGTTGGGCAGAGGTTTCCAATCCGTGGTTGCGTCTGACGACTTCCAATGTGGCAAGTTTTGGGAATCCGGTGATCGATTTTACGAAACGTTTCCGCTTTCGGATTCATACCGATCGCGACTTAAAAATCGCGCTGGGACTTCGCGAAACCAACACGAGAGCGGGAACGACTCTCGGATCGAATGGAGGGAGCAATGGCGGAATCGAATTTGTCGGCGCTTCTGGAAAAACCGGCGCCGCGCCTGTGCCCGTTCGCACGATCGCTGGTGGTTCCTGGACGGTCGTTGAATTCGATCTTCCGAACGAGCCGGTTGTGAATTACGCAAACGGCAACGGAGTTTTGGAGAGTTCGACCGGACTCGGCGTGCTCGAACATCTGGCATTCGTTCCTGCCGATGGCTCCGGGAAATACGAAATTTATCTC
>DATGSL010000324.1:0-3009 GCA_035302665.1 Opitutales bacterium
CGGTTAAATCCTCGGGTTTGCTATACCCATCCAGAAGCTGATCGAGCAGCTCGTCCTTAATTTTATTTTTCATTTGATGTTCTTTCTTCGTATTTTAAGAACATCAGATCCAGCTATTTACACAGAATTTTTTACAGGCTCAGTTTTTATTTATTAAGAGTCAAGCTTTCATGTCCTGAACTTTTCCAAATCCATTTTCCGGTAACGATAGACAACCTTTATTCCCTTTCCCCGCGCTTTCAGACAGCAAACTTTCAAAGGCGATTGACAAAGCATTCTCCGATAGAAAAAATGGTTAGAATGAAACCCCTCGTTGTTGCTTCTTTTTTACTCTTTTCGATAATTTCGGGCTTCGGCGCACGCACTTGGACCAACCTAGAGGGACGAACCATGGAGGCCGATCTTGTTGCGGCAGAGGGTGATTCTGTTACTTTTTCCCGCAATGGCCGCACTTATGATTATCCGTTAGCCAACTTGTCCGAAGAGGATCGAAAATACATTCAGGATTGGATCGAGGAGCAGGCAAAACCATCTGTTTTTGTCAGCGAATTTTCGGAGCAACTGGTTCGGCTGGAAGGTCAAAGTTTCCGGGATTTCCCAGAGGAAAAACTGAAAGAGAAGCGTATCGTCGCCTTCTATTATTCGGCCGGTTGGTGCGGTCCATGCCGGGCTTTTACTCCGGAATTGATCCGATCTTATAAAAGTCTACAAGCGAATTATCCGCATTTTGAAATCATTTTCATCAGCAGCGATCAGGACCCGAAAGCAATGGCCGATTACATGAAAGGTGAAAAAATGCCCTTTCCTGCTGTAAAGTTTGATCAGAAAAATAAGTTACCTCTGGTTCGTAAACATTCCCAGCGGGGAATTCCAAACCTCGTTCTTTTGGATGAATCCGGCGAAGCGATTTCGACCAGCTACGTTTCGGGCAAATATGTCGGTCCGAGAAAAGTTCTTCAGGATATAAGAAAATATCTAGCCGAGAACTGATTCAAGAAGCACGGATTCAAAGAACCAGCCGTTATCGAATCTCGATCTTCGCATCTTTAACCAGCGTCGTTTCATCGAGATTGTAAATTTCATCGATGAGGACGCTTCGGAAAGTGCCGGTTCCTGCCTTCGCCGCCTTCGTTTTCTCCGCGGCCCTCTCCCCCGCCAATCCCATCGCGACTGTTGCCGCCGCAACTGCCCAACCTCGCTCTTCCGGATTGGCCGCGAGGTAGGCTGTTGTCAATGCACTGAGCATACAACCACTTCCGGTTATTCGCGGCATCATCGGATCGCCATTCCGGATCAGAAAAACACGGTCTTCCTCCGCAACAAGATCGATCGCGCCGGTCATCGCAATAACCGTCCCGGAAGTTCTCGCTAAACCTTTTACAAAACGAACAGCCTCCTCAACATTCTCCTCCGTGACCGCATCTGCAACATCTGCATCGACACCCCGAGTCGTTCCGCTGCCAAATGCCATCGCTTTTATTTCCGAAATATTGCCTCGAATCGCAGCGAGCTTGATTTCCTTTCGCAACCGCAAAGCCGTTTCCGTGCGAAACTTGGAAGCACCCGCTCCGACCGGATCGAGCAGAACCGGATGACCGAGCTCATTGGCCCGTTTGCCCGCCAAAAACATCGATTCGACCGTTCTTCGATTCAACGTTCCGATATTCAGGTGCAGTCCCGAACAAAGCGACGTGATTTCCTCCACCTCCATCGAGTCATCGGCCATGATCGGCGAACTTCCAGAGGCGAGCAGAAGATTCGCAACATCATTTACCGTTACATAATTGGTGATGTTGTGAATCAACGGAGCCCGCTCCTTCAGATTCCTGAACATTTGCTGTAACATCCCTGATCCAATTTTTCCCATTCTTCGATTACGTCACTTTACCAGCGGCCAAAATCCGAATTCCGCGGCCAACTTTACAAAATAGAATACCCTTCAAGCGGCTTCAGAAATTGGAACCGCTTGTCTAAAAAATGCGCAAAAAAGCGATCAATCGGCCGTCATCGCTTCAAACCTTCGATCGATCAATCGTTTCGTATCGCCCGAAGAATGATCGCGGTACCAAATGGAAATGAAAACCACTCCTTCCGGATTCCCGTTCATGCCGACCGGCGACTGGCCGAACGATTCCTGAACATTTTCAATATTCTGAATGTTGTTCGCTTCCAACCAGCGATTGATATCCTCATCGAGATATTCCAGTGCCAGGTGACTGGCCCCGCCGATAAAGTGTTTTACCTTTAAAATCGAACTCACCTCCAATCTGCTGCTGCATCCCGAAGGCCGCGTTATTGTGGGTTGTCTTTGCTAAAAAATAGGGCCTCTTCGGCAGCTACTTTGGTTTTTACGACCGATCACCTGAAAACGCAATTGTGAAATCCCACAATTACTTTCCCTACTCCGTAAAAAGAGCCTCCGATCGGCTCCAGGCACTTTTCAACGAACCGCTCTCTTTCTCATACCGTCGCTCAAGCTGTATAAATTTTTCCTTCCAGTCGGGATCTTCTTTTCGAGCGGCGAGATAAACCTCAAATATTGACAACGAGAAATTCTCCGGGAACTCACGGCGCCACTCCTCCACCCGTCGGCTCAAAGTCTCCAGTTCGTCCATTTCTTCAATCAGCACCAAAAGCTTTTCGATATTGCTCTCCGACCTTCTTCCGATCGCCTGATGGATCCAGCGCGGTACGGCCGATGCAAACGGCTGATGAATATAGATTTCCGGATCAAAATTGTTTTCTGTTACATAGCCTTTAACGAGACCGATCATCTCCTGCGAGGCTCTCCTCTCCCGATAAATATTCGCCAACAACATTCGGATTCTTTCGGTAAATTCGATCGGATTGATCGCCAGCCCTTTTTCCCAAGCCTGAATAGCAAGCTCGTCTTGACCGCTCTCCCGCAACATTTCCCCGAGCGGCTCAAAAATGTGCGCAGTTGGCTGCAACCCATAGAATTCGTCCAGAGATTTCGCATCGGGCGCCTCCCAATCGGCCAAAAACTCA
>DATGSL010000325.1:0-3021 GCA_035302665.1 Opitutales bacterium
GAAGGGTTGAACGAACGGAAGAAAAAGATTTTGTCGTTGTGCGCTCGGATGGATCGCCGGTTTTTCACTTGGTGAATGTGGTCGATGATATCACGATGAAGATCACTCATGTGATCCGCGGTGAAGATCATCTTTCGAATACGAGCAAGCATACCGAGCTTTTCAAAGCATTGGGTGAACCCCTTCCGGTATTTGCTCATATTCCGCTGATCTTGAAAGAGGATGGTCCGGGAAAGATGAGCAAACGCGATCAAGGTTCGCTGATCGAAGAATATCAGCGCCGGTGGTTTATTCCGGAAGCTGTGCGAAATTATCTTTGTTTGCTCGGCTGGTCTCCGAAAGACGACCGTGAAATCATGGAGATCGACGAGATCATCCGGATCTTTGACCTTCCGCAAATCAATCAAACGAATGCACGGTTCGACGAAAAGAAACTTTCCTTCATCAATAGCCGATATATCCATAACCTTCCGGAGGAAGAACTTACGAAGATCGGTCGCGAACGTCTTCGGGATGCGGGAACGATCGATTCAGAAACCGATTCTCTTTATATCGACGCGGTTCTTCTGCTTTGTCAGGAGAAACTCCGCTCGCTGGAGGAGCTTCCGGAATTCTGTGATTATTTCTTTACCGATGAGTATCCGTTTGATGAAAAAGCGAGGGAGAAGATCTTTAAAAAAGGGGATCCGGTCGCCCGTGTTCGCGAATTAAAGGACGGAATTCAGGCGGTCGACGATTTCAACGAAGAGACGCTCGAGAAACTGGTCAAGGAGCTGAGCGAAACGCATGCGGTTTCGGCCGGGCAATACATTCATGCCTGCCGTTTTGCGGTTTCCGGCAGGAGCATGGGACCGAGTTTTTACGGATTGCTTGCCGTTTTAGGAAAAGAGCGGGTTCTTCGCCGGATCGATCGCTTTTTGGCCGAGGAAGGTTAAAGGGAGCAGCGCGAAGAGCTGTTGGCTATGGAAAAATTTCCGATTCGATGATGCCGTTGAGCACGAACTGAACGGCAACGGCCAGGAAAACAATTCCCATTAGGCGACGGAAGACTCTGAGAACAAGTGGGTTGAGCCAACCAGCACCGTGAGCGGAGACTTTTAAGATGAGAAAAGCAGCCAGGTAAACGATGGCGATGCTCAGGAAAAGCGCTACGTCATGGGAGAAATCCTGACCGCGGATGCGAAGGAGAATCACAGTGGAAATTGCACCGGGACCGCAAAGAAGCGGAACAGCGAGGGGCGAAACCGCAATATCGTCCTTCTGGGTCGCCAGTTCGGTTTCTTCGGTCGTCAAGCGATTCGGGCGCGAGGATCGGAGCATTTCAAAGGCAAATACGGAGAGGATCAGACCGCCCGCGATCTTGAATGCAGGCATCGTGATTCCGAGAATTTGGAAGAGAAATGGGCCAATAAATGCAAAAACCGCAAGCAATCCCGTGGCCAAAATACATGCAAATCGCGCCATACGCACCCGTTCAGCCGGTCGATCTTGCGGCGTCATCGCCAGAAAAAGGGGAACGGTCGAGAGCGGATTGATAATTGCAAACAAGGAAACCGTTCCAAGAAGCAAATATTCAAAAAGAGCCATGAACTTTACGAGGTTACAGCAAGCAACGGGAGACGTCGAGCCTGCCGCCTCAGCTCAGATACTTCCGCGTAACCCGCTTGCCGAACGCGCAAAGACTTTCCCACGGAATCGATTCGGCCGCTGCACTGTATTCGTTGATGGAAATTTCTTCGGTTTCCTGTCGCCCGATCAGCGTGACGCGATCTCCGCAAGCAGCGTCCGGAATATCGGTGATATCGATCATAAAATTATCCATGGTAACCTGTCCGAGAATCGGTGCCCTTCGGCCGCGGACGAGAACTTGACCTCGATTGCTGGAAAACCGCGAAATTCCATCGGCATATCCGGCCGGTATGACCGCGATCCGCGAATCCCGTTGTAAGGTATAGGTGCGGCCGTAGCTGATCGAGGCACCTTTCGGAAGAGTTTTTACCAGACTTATTCGGGAGTGAAAGCTGACGACCGGCAGGAGATCGAAGCGGTCGGCCGCTGGTTCGGGATTTGTGCGGATGCCGTATTGGAGGATCCCGATCCGCGCGGCGTTAAAGCCAGCGTGAGAATCGAAAGTGGCCAAGCCGGCGCTATTGTCGATGTGAAAAAGGATGTTAGGCGCTTTCGGATGAAATTTCCGGAAAATTTCCTGAAGGCGTTTGCGTTGCAGTTTTGTAAATTCCGGATCGTCGCCAGCGCTCGCGAAATGCGAATAAAATCCGTGTATTTCCAGAGAAGGCGCTTTTGAAAGTGCGTTAAAAACCGTATTTGCCTGAGGGTGCCAGTTCCCAAGACGGCCCATTCCGGTATCGAAAATCAGGTGAACCGGCAGTTTCCGTCCCAACCGCTGAGCCAAAGCATTGTAGCGGAAGATTTCCTCCGGGCACGAAAGGGACGGTGTCAATTTGTGTTCGAAAACCGCTTCTTCTTCATCGGGAAGAGTTGCGCTCAAAAGTAGAATCGGCAGTTCGGGTTCATGTTTTCGGATCTCGATACCTTCGGCTACGCTGGCGACCGCAAAGATTCCAGCACCGGATGATCGAAGCGTCGGGAGGAGGCCGATCGCGCCGAGACCGTAGCCATCGGCTTTCACAACCGAGATATAGGTGACATTTGCAGGTAAATGATTGCGAATCCGTTTTACATTTTCCGCTAGGATCTTGAGGTCGATCTCAACCCAGCAGCGATGAGATAAATCGATTGCCATTTTGCCTAGCGATGCCGTTCCGCATCCCATTTTTGATAATGGGGAGATTCGCCGATAAATGGTTCCGCATTTTCTACGCGACGGAGAAGACCTTCATCTAGAAAGCGATCGGAATGATTTTCTAAATTGTAATCAAGAATTTTCTGAACCTGTTTTGGGGGTTCGTTTCGAATGATTTCCTCCATTCGAAAAAGGGTTCCGTCGCAGTCATTCAATTCATCGGAATTCAGCCGTCGCAGTTCTTCAAGCTGCCCGTT
>DATGSL010000326.1:0-8114 GCA_035302665.1 Opitutales bacterium
ACGCTTCAAAATGGACTCGGAAACGAGGCGTTTTTGGGTGAACATTTTGGAAAGGAGCGGGTGGTCGGAGGACTCTGTTTCATTTGTGCAAACCGATTGGCGCCCGGCGTCGTGAAAAGTTTTTATCCCGGCTACATCGTGATCGGAGAACCGGAGAGTCGACCGCGCGATCGAACGCAACGCTTGGCCGAAATGTGGAAGGAAGCTGGCGTCAAATGCCATTTGGCTGAATCGCTGGAGGAAGCTCGATGGCGAAAACTCTGCTGGAATGTTCCGTTCAACGGACTTTCGATTGCGGCCGGTGGAATCGATACGGAAGCATTGCTTGCGCGAAAAGGAATGACTGAACTTGTCCTGGAGCTGATGCGAGAAATCCAGGCGATTGCTTCCGCGGCCGGACATGAAATTGAGGATGAATTTCTTCAAAAGCAGATCGATGTAACGTATGGGATGGGACCGTACCGCCCGTCGAGCTTGATCGATTTTCAATTGGGAAGGGAAGTGGAGGTCGAAGCCATTTGGGGAGAAGCTTTTCGTGAAGCGCAGCGATTGAAGGTTCCTGTTCCGCGACTTGAAATGCTTTATTATCTTCTTCTTGCTCAGTGTGAGCGCCAGACTGAAACAAACGAATCATGAAAAACGAGAAACCATCTGAAAACCACCGCGATTGCCAACTCGGATTTGCTGTTTTGCGCCTGATGCTCGGGATCCACATGCTCGGCCGCGGAATGGTCCGATTCCCGAAATTACAGGAATTTGCCAGCGGCACCGCGAGCGCTTTCTCGGATACGTTTCTTCCAGGCGGATTTGTTTACGTCTATGCGATCATGATTGTCGTGGTTGAAACTGTGCTCGGCATTTTGCTAATTCTCGGTTGGCACACTTCCAAAGCACTTGCGGTCATGGGACTTCTGATGTGCACACTCGCCTTCGGAATGATTCTTCAGGAAAATTTCGGAACTGCCGGAAATATTCTCGTTTACTGCTTTGCGATTTCGTTTCTGCTTTTTCATACGCGCTACGATGCCTTCGGGATCGACGGAAGGAAGAAGCGAAAGGTTTGAAGAGCTTCGGACTTAAATTGGTTGACGGATTTGCGAGAAGGGTATGATTCCAAGGTGTGCTATTTGTGTAATTAAAATGTCACTTTTCAGTTATTCCGAAAAACCAATTGAGATTCCTCTAATTCACAGACATCTTTGTCTTTAGAGAAATAATTCCTCGTTTTCACCCTTAATCTCCTGAAAAATGCGAATCCCAAAAAAAGTATCTGGCTTCACCTTGATCGAACTTCTGACCGTCATCGCGATTATCGGCATTCTCGCGGCGATCCTTATTCCAGTGGTCGGAAGAGTGCGCGACAGTGCCCGTACGGCAAAATGTGTTTCAAATATCCGGACGACGACAACCGCGATGATCAGTCATATTGAAGATCATGGTGGCTGGTTGCGCACCATGAGTGGCGGGGATACCGTCAATCTTTGGACGCGGACATTGGCTGCCGAAGGATATTTCGAACTGAGAACGGGAGGAGTCCCATCTGAGTCGATCCTTTGTCCGAGCGGCGAATATCGCAATCCGGCACACCATTTCGACGCTTACGGTCTGAATATGTTTGATACGGTAGGAAATAAGGATCGTCCCGAAGGAAGCAGCACATCCTTTTATTATCGCAATTTCAACGACCCCGACATCAATCCGTCGCGCTACATTTTGATGGGAGACAGCATTCGCGGCGCTCCATCGTACCGGCAGATTTTCCGGCTTGCTTCCAATGTTGCGACGAATGACGGAAGCTTGGCGATGCGTCACAACGGAAAGGCGAATATCGGGTTTCTGGACGGGCATGTTGAGTTGGTCGGACCGGAACGGGTCCGCACATTTGAGCCGGAGCTCTTAAGCGGACGGGATGAATTGGGTAACGATATCGAGTTTCCCGATCCGTATTAAACCCGACCTGAAAAGAACGGCGGTTTTCGGATCGGCGGCAGTCTCATCCTGACTGCTGTAAGCGATTCTGTCTGGTTTTAGGTGAGTATTTAAAACTTGGGCGGGCAGGTCGCGCAGAGCCTCGATTTTCCTGTTTTGCGAATGATGAGGCGGAGGGTTTCGCCGATTTCTTCAGAAGGGCGCAATACGTTCGCCGGAATCCGGCTAATCGGCAGATCGTCAGCTTTTTGAAGAGTAACGTCTGTTGTTTTTGGGAAAGAAAAAGGGCCTCCGTGTGTGGAGGCCCTTTTTGTTGAAGTGATACCGGATATTTCCGGATCCGGTTTATTGAATTTTTTCGAGATCGGCGTCGGTCCAGACGGTCGTGCGCGTATTGTTTTCGCGAACGCGGGTGACCGTTTCCGGAGTGATCGGTGCGGAATCGTTGCCCCAGGAGGTGCGGATGAAGCTGAGAATCGCTGCGATCTGTTCGTCTTCCATCCAGGACATCGATGGCATGACCATATCTTCGCCCTCCTTACCGTTGAGGAGAATCCGGATCATGTTTTCTTCTTTTCCGACAACCCATCGGGAGCCGACGAGCGGTTTTGAAAGACCGGGCATTCCTTGACCGGAAGTTTGGTGACAGGCGGCACAATGGATCAGATATTGTTCCTGACCGGTGGCGATCAAGCTGAGCATTTCCTCTGTGAGTTCCTCTTCCTGGACATCGGTTGGCTCCGGCCATTCGAGTTTCGCGAAAACGGCTTCTGCGCGCTGGGCAACCGCGGCATCGGAAGCTGTTTGACTCAAGGCCGACGGACGCTCCTGCAGCCTCACCACGCGCGAGCCGGCGATCCCGTCGAGGACGGCCATCTGCTTCCATGGAGTGGAATCGGTGAGAGCGAGTTCGATCACGCGATTGATTCGTTCCGGTTCTCCTTCGCGCATGACGCTGGCGGCAAATGCGGAAATGATCTCGCCGGCATCTTTCTGATCTTCGGTTTTCCAATCTGCGTTGGTGACGAGCTCTTCAAGAAACTCGAGTTCGCGGCCTGGAAGCCCGCTGAGCACGGCCTCGGCGATGTAAGGTTGATCGGAATGTTTTTCGACCAATTCAAGAAACGCGGTTTCTTTTCTCTGAGATTGGGAAAACCCAAGGGAGAGAGTTGCCTGAAGCCGGACCGGAGCTTGATCATCTTTCAGAAGATCGATGAGTGCTTCTGTCAGAACCGGATTCTCGTTTTCTTCCAACATGAGTTCGGCGAGCCGGGCACCGGTCGAGCGGACGGAAGGAGATTCGTCTTTCATCGCGGTAAGGGCGATCTCTTCGTCGAGTGCTTGAAGACCTTCGAGGGTCCAGAGAGCGTGAATTTGTGCTCGATCATCACTGGCTTCCTGAGCGAGCTTGCGGAGAGCCGGCACGACCGATTGGTCGCGGCGCTCGATCAGCTGTTGCTGAGCGATGTCGCGCCACCAGCCATTTGGATCTTCGAGATACTTGATCAGCTCAGCAGGAGATTCCTCGGACATCCGAGGCGCCGGGCGCTCTTCGGCCGATTCGTGAACGACACGGTAAATGCGGCCGAGTCCGAGCGGTTCTTCGAGTTCGCGTTCTTCCACCTGTTGGCGAAGATAGGTTGTGACGAACTGGCGGTGCTGGATCACACCGCGATAAAAATCGAGCACGTAGAGGCTGCCGTCGGGCGCGTTGTAAAGGTTGACCGGGCGGAAACGTTCGTCGCTCGAGTGGAGGAATTCATCGTCTTCGTAGGCATTTGTGCCGCTGAGAATTCCTTGTTCGTCTTCTGTGATAATGCTTCGCCGGATGAAGTGTGCCGCTGGTTCGGCTACGAAAACATTGCCCTGATACTCGGCAGGGAACTGATCTCCCCGGTAAACAAGCGGTGAGCAAGCGGCGGTAAAGCGCGTCAAATAGCCATCGTCGTCGAGTTGAGCGCGGCGATTGACGCCTGGCGTGATTCTCGCTGGCCAGACGGTTTGTCTGGAATCGAGTCGTTCATAAACTCCACCCATTGTGCCGGGAATAATTCCGCCGCGGGCGGGGAAATTTGGATTGCGGGTGTAGTAATGGTTGGGAACGAGATCGGCGCGGAGGTAATCGGAATTCGAATTTGTGAAGTGACGGCCGTAATCATCATGGGAAATTCCCCACTGGCCGCGCATCAACGCCGGTTTTCTGACCCATTCGCCGTCGATGTAACGGAAACGGCCGCCATCAAACATCGAGTTGTGAATCCAGTTGTCGATCCCGATCAGCAGGCCGTTGGCACCATGTTCCGGATTGGCATCTCGGCGGGAATATTGGTCGTAAATACTGACTTTTTCGTCGGCTCGGCCGTCACCGTCGGTATCGCGGGTAAACCACAGGTGCGGCGGTTCGCCGATGAGAACTCCGCCTTCAACGACCCGAATCGAGCGGGGAAGTGTCAATCCATCCATCCAGGTGGTGCTTTTGTCCATCCGGCCATCGCCGTCGGTATCTTCGAGCACAACGACCCGGCTGGTCGGAACAATTTCCCCTTCGCCGTCGATATTCGGCATGTAGCTGCGCATTTCGACGACCCAGATCCGTCCGTCAGCATCGATATCCATCGCGACCGGATCCTGAATCAACGGTTCGCTTGCGACGACCTCGATTCGAAAACCGGGCGGAAGCTTAAAACTTTCGAGTGCCTCCTCGGGACTCAACACGGGAGCTTCCGGAATTTCCCATTCAGGTGGAGGTGAAGAAAGATCGATTTCGGAGCGATCGCCACTTTGTGCGACCAATCCTGTGGTCATGAGAGAGAGCAAAAAAACGGTGCGATAGAACATATCCAGATGGTTACTTTTAAGAAAAGTGTTTCAGGGAGAGTGGGGAAAGAGTAAGTCTGGCGCAAGCAAAGTACGCAGAAATCTGCATTTCCCGATGGAACCAGCTTTTTGTTAAGGGACCGACGGAGGCAGATTTTCGAAAAGTATAAACATTGGTCATTATTTTAGGCGATTTTCCAGCCAGGAAGCGGCCATTCAACGATTGTACGCTTTCCCGACCTTCCATCTCTTAGATCGGGTAAAAATCATTTCGGTTCCATTTTTAGAGAAAGGTCATTGGGCATTTTCGAAGGTTGCGCTCGTTATTGAAGATTTGAGGGTCGACTTGCTGCCGTTTCTTTCGGGTGCATGCTCTCCATCAGTATGGCGGCAAAAATGAATTTGGAAAACACAACCTCGGGTGAAAAAGTTGGCTTTGTCGTGGTCCGCGGTGCGCGCGTTCACAATCTTAAAGAGATCGACGTAAAAATTCCCCGCGATCGAATTGTTGTTTTCACCGGCGTATCGGGATCGGGAAAATCTTCTCTCGCTTTCGGCACGTTGTATGCGGAGGCGCAGAGGCGTTATTTGGAATCGGTCGCTCCGTATGCGCGGCGCCTGTTTCACCAGATCGGTGTTCCGGATGTCGATGAAATCGATGGATTGCCGCCGGCGGTTGCTCTTCAGCAGCAACGCGGTACTCCGAGCACACGTTCGTCGGTCGGCAGTGTTACCACGCTCTCGAATTTGCTGCGGATGCTCTATTCACGGGCTGGCGATTATCCACCTGGGCAAAAGCTTCTGGAGGCGGAATCCTTTTCGCCAAACACTCCCGAGGGTGCGTGTCCAAAATGTCATGGACTCGGTCGCGTTTACGAGGTGACGGAACAATCGCTGGTGCCGGATGAAAATCTCACCATTCGCGAACGGGCGGTTGCCGCTTGGCCTCCTGCCTGGCATGGCCAGAACTTGCGCGATATTTTGACGGCGCTCGGGCATGACATCGATGTTCCCTGGAAGGAGTTGCCGAAAGAGGTCCGCGACTGGATTTTATTTACCGAAGAACAGCCGGTTGTTCCGGTTTATGCTCGCAAGAATCTTGCTGAAGTTCGCGATTTGGTGCGCCGCAACGTTCCGGCCGATTACATGGGTACGTTTACGAGCGCTAAGCGCTATGTGCTCGAAACCTTTGCAAAGACGGAAAGTGCTTCGATGAAAAAACGGGTGGCACGATATATGATCGGCACCGATTGTCCGGAATGTGATGGAAAACGCCTGCGCCGCGAAGCACTTTCGGTCGAGTTCGCAGGTCGCGATATCTACGAGATTTCCAGCCTGTCGTTGGAGCAACTTGCGAAACTGATCGATCCATACGCCGGTGAGGCGCCGCCCGTTTCCGAAGAATTTGCCAGGAATCATCCGGAAAAATTGATGGTCATGCAGCGGATTGCGGTCGATCTGGTGGCGCGGCTACAGGTATTGCTCGATCTCGGACTCGGTTATTTGTCGTTGGATCGAAGCACGCCGACGCTTTCACCGGGCGAACATCAGCGATTGAGACTCGCAACTCAGGTTCGTTCGAATCTTTTTGGCGTAGCTTATGTTCTCGACGAGCCGTCGGCAGGTTTGCACCCAGCTGATACCGAAGCGCTGCTCGATACATTGGAGAAATTGAGAGCCGCTGGAAATTCCCTTTTTGTGGTCGAACACGAGATGGACGTCATCCGGCGCGCTGACTGGATCGTCGAGGTCGGTCCGGCTGCCGGGGAAAAGGGCGGCGAAATTGTTTACAGCGGTCCGCTCGAAGGAATCGCAAAAATCGACAGCTCGGAAACCGCTCGCCATCTTTTTGCTTCCTCAAAAACGCGGCCGAAACCACCTCGAAGTGCGAGCGGCTGGTTAAGTCTCTCGGGGATCAGCCGAAATAATTTAAAAAATCTCGATGTGAAATTTCCGCTCGGTGTTTTCACGACAGTAACCGGCATTTCCGGTTCGGGAAAATCGAGCTTGGTGAGTCAGGTGCTGGTCGAACTGGTCGCGCGCGAGCTCGGCAAACCGACTCCGGTTGCGGAGGAGAGTGAGGATGAAAATTTGTTGGAGGAGAATCCGGTGTTAACCGCGAGCGGGGAAATTGTCGGAGGAATGAAGGAGGTCGCGCGCTTGGTCGTCGTCGATCAAAAGCCGATCGGTCGGACGCCGCGGTCAAACTTGGCGACTTACACGGGGCTTTTTGATCATGTTCGGAAGCTCTTTGCGGCAACTTCTGAGTCGCGAAAACGCGGGTACAAGCCGGGACGTTTTTCCTTCAATGTGGCACAAGGTCGCTGTCCGAAGTGCGAAGGAGAGGGATGGGTTTTTGTCGAAATGCTCTTTTTGCCTGGAGTTTATGCGCCCTGTCCTGTTTGTCACGGCGCTCGTTACAATCCGGAAACTCTCGAAATTGACTACAACGGGTTGAATATCGCCGAGGTTTTGCAGCTGACGGTCGATGCTGCGGCGGATTTTTTTCGCGATGATCGATCGTTGACCCGATCTTTGGAAACGCTCCGTCAGCTCGGGCTCGGTTATCTTCGGCTCGGTCAGCCTGCGACCGAACTTTCGGGCGGAGAAGCGCAACGGATCAAGCTCGCTACCGAACTACAGAGGCGGCATCAGAAGGAGACTCTGTTCATTCTCGATGAGCCAACGACAGGGCTGCATCCATCCGACGTCGAAAAACTGATGGCGACCTTGCAAAAACTCGTTGCGAGCGGAAACACCGTCATTTTGGTCGAACACGATATGCAAGTTGCCGCTGCCAGTGATTGGATCATCGATCTTGGTCCCGGCGCGGGTGAAAAGGGAGGAAGGATCGTCGCCGCTGGAACTCCTGCAGAAGTCGCGGAAGTGACCTCCAGCCAGACTGCTGCTTATTTGCGACGCGCCTTGGAGCGACGGTAAAAGGAACGAGTTCCAGCGTTCGATTAGCGGGATCGGAGGCGTGCGCAGCTCGCTTCCGTCAATATTGCTTTCAAAAAGAAGGCCTCGCTGGGAATTTACCAGCGGGGCGAAAAAACCGACTCTTTTGCGTTTAAACGGCGATTTGCTGAGCGTAGAAGCCTTGCCAGTCTTCGAGATTGTTGAGGCTTACGGCGTCGAGGATCGTGCCGTCGTCCTCGAGTCCGCAAGCAGCGAGAATCTCACGGCGATCTTCGTCCGGGTGATGGTAGCCGGTGATGCTTTTATTGAGTGCCTGGATGGAAGCTTGGTCAATTTTGGCGCCCTCTTGTTCGCGGATCCACTTCTCGAGCGCCGGGTAGGTCGGTTTAGTTTTCATGAATTCGGTAAACGCGGCGTTATCGATCCCGAGCCCGTCGAGAACCATCTGG
>DATGSL010000327.1:0-2676 GCA_035302665.1 Opitutales bacterium
CGGGAAATTTTAACAAAAAGTCTTCGAGCCAAAGAATCGATTCGATATCGAGATGGTTCGTCGGCTCGTCGAGAAGTAGGAGCTCTGGATCCTCAACCAGGCCTTGGGCAAGCATGACCCGGCGTTTCAGGCCGGCTGAAAGTGTTTTAAACGAGGCATCACCATCGAGTTCTGTCTGCTCGAGAAGCTTGTCGACGCGAATATCCCGCTCCCAATCGTGCGGCGGATGATCGAGTCCGTAAACGATCTCGCGGACCGATTGCTCCATTCCTTCAGGAACCTCCTGTTGCAGATAGGCGACCGGAATTCCGTCGTTGCGGAAAACCTGACCACTGTCTGGTTTCAGCTTTCCTGCGACGATTTTCATCAGCGTCGATTTTCCGGCGCCATTTCTTCCGACCAACGAGATGCGTTCCCCGCGATTGATCTGAAGATTGACCTGGTCGAGGAGAAGCGGACCTCCGAAGCCGATACTGACATCCAGTAAACTCAACAATGTCATCTGTCCGAGATATGCAAAAAATTAGAAATGACGAATGATTGGAGGGATTCACAGCCAAAAAAAGGGTGCGTCGGGGCACCCTTTTTTCGATTCCGCTAGGTGCGGAAAGGCTGATTGGAAATTTAGCGAACGGTGACAGGAACCCGAACCGGCTCGTAGCCATTCATTTCGATAAAAAGGCTACCTCTGCCGGTCACACCTCCCTGAATCGGAACATTGACCGAACGGGCACCGCCGGGAATCACGACCTCAGGCATAATGATGCTGTCTGGAATGTCGGTTTCCACATTGATATAGAGACCTACCACAGGTGCTTCCGATTGGGCCGAAAAGACAACCATCGAACGCTCGCCTTCGATGAGGGTCAGGCTTTCCGGAGAAACCGTGATCCGGCCCGGATCGACACGCAAGGTGCCGACGTTAAGCAGCGATTCACCATCGGTCAATTGCACCAGATAATTCGCGCCAGGCTCGATCGGAGGAACGTTGAAGGAGATCGAATTGGCCGAACTGTAGGTAGTTGGCGCTTCCATGTCGCCGATCATGATCCGGTCATTTCGCTTGAAACCGCGTCCGACAACACCGACACGGGCGCCGACCGGTGCGCGGGTGACATCGAGCGAAAAGGCGTAGCGATTGACGAGTTTAAAGGAGTGGATGTCGCTGAAGGCTTCGCGATTTTTGATAAAGTCGCGTTTTTCGACCTGATAATCGGCGAGAAAATAGTAGCTGGCATCCTGACGTCCGGCCGGCAGGTGGTATTCAAATTCAAAAAGATCCGGACTCACGGGACTTTGGACCATCGGGAAGGTCTCGCCATCGATCACGATATTCGCGCGGATGCTTTCATTGATGACGTCCTTGGTCTTCGGTTTGACGGAGACACTCAACGTATAGACGTTAGAATGATTCTCAGCCAAAGTTTCCGGAGTCAGATTCGTGATTTTAACATCTCCATAATCGCAACCGCTCACGAGGAGGGAAACGAGAAGAGCGACGAGAGGAAGGAAAATTTTTCGGTAGTTCATGCTGAATTTCGGAATCCAATGGGAATTTCTTGAGGACGGCAAGGAAAAGACGTTTTGCGAATTAGGTGATTGTATGGAGGAAATCGATCAACGAGGGAAGTGCCGATCGACTGCTTGCGACCCAAGTTGATGCCAAAAGGAGGACTTTTACCTTCTTTCTGCAAAAATACGATCAAATGTTCTCCATTTAGGCAATTTTTACATCGATCGTGCGATACGGAGATTAAATTGCAGCTTTCGGATTTCTTGCGCTTGAACCTCGCCCCGTAAACCGTCAAAAGTTCAGGCGACCATGTCTGTTCCCTTACTCGATTTAAAACCGCAACACAATGCGCTCGATTCGGAGCTGAAGGAGGCCTTCGCGCGGATTCTGGAATCTGGCCAATATGTGCTCGGACCGGAGAACGAGGCGTTCGAGGAGGCGTTGGCTGCGTTTACGGGGGCCCGCTATGCGCTCGGCGTCTCGTCAGGAACCGACGCACTTCTACTGGCGCTGATGACTCTCGGAATCGGGCCCGGGGACGAAGTTATTTGTCCGACCTTTACGTTTTTTGCGACGGCCGGTTCGATCGCCCGCACCGGTGCCCGGCCGGTTTTTGCCGATTCCGGACCTCATTCGTGGAATCTCGACGTGGCCGATGTCGAACGTCGGATCACGCCCCGGACAAAGGCGATCATTCCCGTTCACCTTTTTGGAGAAATGGCCAACATGGAGGCTCTTCGAGAGCTTGCAAAGGTGCACGATCTCGCGGTGATCGAGGATGCGGCTCAGGCGCTCGGAGCCGATAGTGAAATCGGACAGGCCGGAACAATTGGTGATTTTGGAGCCTTTAGCTTTTTCCCGTCGAAAAATCTCGGTTGCCTCGGCGACGGCGGTCTATTGATCACAAGCGATAAAGAACTTGCTGAACGGGCGAGAATTTTGCGGGTTCACGGAATGGAACCAAAATATTTCCATCCATATATCGGAGGAAATTTTCGGCTCGATCCGCTCCAGGCAGCAATCCTCCGGGTAAAATTGCCTCATTATTCGGATTACACCGAAAAAAGACGGGCGAATGCGGAATTCTATCTCGAGCGCTTGAGTCAATTACCGGGAGTTTTTGAAGATGTGGCAACGGCGCCCGAAGAAAATGCAATTATCCT
>DATGSL010000328.1:0-3913 GCA_035302665.1 Opitutales bacterium
AGGAATTGCGATAACAGCTTCGACTGCGGAAGGAGTTTTTTATGGGATCCAAACGCTTTCTCAGCTGATTCGGCCATCGGTTGTGGGGGCGTTTTATCATTCTGCCTTGATTGAAGATTGGCCAACGATGGAGTTTCGCGGGGCGCATTGGTTTCCGAGTGCGTCGGGAGTTTCTTTTCATGGGAAACTGATCAAGCGGATCATGGCTCAGTTTAAGATGAACAGTGCGGTGATCCAATGTGAGGCTGCGGTTTGGGACCGTCATCCGGAGATCGCCGGACCGAATTCGATTTCGAAATCGGCGCTTGCGGATTTGGTGACGATTGCACGTCAGAATTTTATCGATCCGATTCCGTTGATCAATGTGCCCGGTCATGCGGAATGGATTTTTCGGAATAATCAGAATCGGCATTTTGCGGAAGACCCGTCGGTGGCTTACGCCTATTGTGTGAATCATCCGGATAGCTGGGCGTTTATTGAAGATATTTTTGAAGAGACGATCGAGGTTTTTCAGCCGGAACGTTTTCATCTCGGGCATGATGAAGTGACGATGCGCGGGCAATTCCCACATTCCGATTGTCCACGGTGTGTGGGAGAGACGGCGACCGATCTCGTGTTGAAGCATCTTGATCGGACGACTGCGTGGTTTCGTGAGCGCGGAATCGAGACGATGATTTGGGGAGATATGATGTTATCGCGCGATGAGATTCCGGATATGGCTGCTTTTGCGCCGAATCTTGAGGAAGCCCAGATTCGCCGGACGAATTTGCCGGAAGGGATCACGATAACGGACTGGCATTATTATCGGGAGAAAGAATATCCGAGTCTCGGTTATTTTCATGATGCCGGGCATCCGACGATTGCTTCGACCTGGTATGTGCCGAATAATATTTATCATTTTGCGCATGCGGCTTTGGAGAATCAGTCGCGGGGCTTATTGCAAACGACTTGGGCCGGATTTTTCCCTGACGAGCAGGTTTTGAAAAATGCGCTTCATCAATTCACGGCTTTTATCTTGGCGGCGGAGTATGCGTGGTCCGGGAATGATGCGTTGCCAACGGATCTTCCATTTGAGCCGGGTCGGGTATTTCTCGATTCGTATTATCGGTCGAGTGACAAGGAATTGTCCGGGTATCTGGTCGATCTTTCGGAGATGGCGGAAACACCGAGGGAGGAATGGCTTGGTGTTGAAAATGGGTGGGACTTTGCGGCACTCGGATCGGGAAAAATGCGGCTCGATGAGGTTTTGTTTGAGGTTCCGCAAAATCTTTTGTTGGTCGGTGGGCGGATGGCTCCGGAGTCGGCTTTGAAAAAGGTCGAAATTGAGATCGGGGAAAAAGCGAAGACTTTGGCGCTTCTGAATACGACGTTATTTGATGCACCGCAAAAATCGATTCCGGTTCGGATGACGGTTGTCTTTGCGGACGGATCGGAGATAGAGACTCCGTTTATTCAAGGGCGGGAAACCCATCACTGGAAGTCTGAGGTTCCGGCGCTTTCTGCGGCCGTCGGTTGGCGGACGGAATCTCCTTTTGGGACGCCGATGGTATTTCGGGTTTCGCGCTGGGAAAATCCCCATCCGGAGAAAACGATTCGGAAAATCATTTTCGATCATGCGGCAGCCGAACAGGCCTGGGCGCTTCTCGGGATGACGTTGCTCGGGGAATGAGGTCGGGGCTGAAATCGTTTCTGCTATTTTTAATTTTTGAAGAAAAAATGGAAACTTTTTGAATTTTCTGAGTCATTGAAGAGTTACGTTAAGAGTATCTCGATGAGAAAGTTCAGGCAGAGCGATTTTGGATATTTTGATTGGAACCCGGAGAAGCGGAGCAGGGCGTCGCATGTTTGTGTTGTTGGAAATGTCGGGGATCGCGGTCTTCATGATGCCGAGTAAGTTTTTCATTCAGTCTCTGGTTTTGGCGCAGAGCGATTTTGCCGATATTCGCGAAATCGTGGAACCGCCGGGCTACGGATTCTGGCTTTTCGGAGTTTTGATCGCGTTTGTATGGATCGGTTTTTTTGTCTGGAGGCGGTTTCGGAGCGATCGGAAAACGGTTTTGCCGGAGATTTCCGAATCGGCATCGGAAAAAGCTCGCCGTCTTCTCGGGTCCTTGGAGGATGGGAAGAAAGGTCTTGATTCAGAAAGCTTTGCGGTGGAAGTGTCGATGATTCTCCGTTCGTATTTGGAGGAAGCCTTGGAATTGCGGGCGTTGGAGCAGACGGCGCAGGAGTTTCTCTTGGCGTTGCAGGAAGAGACGTGGCTTACGTCGGAGCTCCGGGAGAATCTTGAGGAATTCGTGCGTGTGGCTGATTTGGTGAAATTCGCCCGGCAAACTCTTCGGGACGATCAGCGCGAAAAGCTTTTGGCGAGCGCGCTTGAGGTTGTTGAAGCGACTGAATCGCAACCGGAAATGCTTGTGGAATCGTGATGTTGTTTCGTTTTGTTCAACCTGAATTTCTTTGGCTTCTGCTCCTCGTTCCGGCGATTGCGGTGATTGCCGGGAAGAAGGGAAAACGGGCGGCCCTTCGTTTTTCGTCGACCGAAATCGCGCGCAACGTTTCGCGATCGGTTCGTGGACGGCCCGGGCGTTTTTCGGAGTGGTTGAAAATTCTTGCTCTTACGGCTGGAATCATTGCTCTTGCCCGGCCTCAAGGAGGAACGGAAAACCGATCTCAGAATATCGACGGAATTGACATCATGTTGACGGTCGATCTTTCGACGTCGATGTGGGCGCACGATTTCGTGGTCGATGGCCGCCGTCAGGATCGGTTGACCGCGGTTGTTGCTGTGATGACGGAGTTTATCGAGGCGCGTCCGCACGATCGGATCGGGTTGATCGCTTTCGCCGGTTTTCCGTATCTGGTCAGTCCTGCGACGACGAATCACTCTTGGCTTTTGCGCCGATTGCGGGATCTGGAGATCGGAATGATTGAAGATGGGACGGCGATCGGGAGTGCGATCGGATCGGCGACGAACCGGCTTCAGGATTTGGAGAATGAGACGCGAGTTCTGGTTTTGTTGACTGACGGTGCGAACAATCAGGGGGAAATTGCGCCGATACAGGCTGCGGAAGCGGCGGCTGCGCTTGGGATTCGTATTTATACGGTTGGGGTTGGGCAGGAAGAGCCGGCACCCTTTCCGCGTCTCGATCGGCGGACCGGAAAACCGCTTCGGAATGCGAATGGGGAAATGGTTTTTCTGCAGGCGCCGCCCAATCTCGACCTTGAGGTGCTTCAGGAAATTGCCGACCGCACCGGAGGACGTTTTTTTCATGCCCGCAGCACGGAGGAATTGGAAAAAGTGTATGCGGAGATCGATGAACTGGAGCGAAGTGAAGTGGAAATTCACGCATCGATTCTTTATCGAGATTGGTTTTGGTTGCCGCTCGCGCTTTGTGTTTTCTTTTATCTAATCGATTGGATCCTTCGACAAACCCGTTTCAGTCGGCTTCCGTAATGTTGGAATTTGGACAACCGTTGATCTTCTGGATTTTCGTTGCGGGGATCGCGATTCTGCCGATTCTCGCCTGGCGCGGCTATCGGCGCGCGACCCGGTCGTTGCAACTTTTTGCGGCGAAGGAATTATTGCCGCGCTTGTCCGGGTCGATTTGCGGCAGGCGGCGTCGGATGAAAGCGGTTTTTTCGCTTTTTGCGTGCCTCTTTTTGTTGTTTGCGCTCGCGCGGCCGCAGTTTGGAACGATAACTGAGGAAATTGAGTTTGAAGGGATCGATATTCTTTTTGCGCTCGATACTTCTCGGAGTATGCTCGCGGAGGACTACCGGCCGAACCGGCTGGAATATGCGAAGTTGGCGATTTTTGATCTTGTGACTCAGTTGCAAGGGGATCGCGTCGGGTTGATCGCTTTTGCCGGAGATGCCTTTTTGCAAAGTCCGCTCACGCTCGATTATGGAG
>DATGSL010000329.1:0-6773 GCA_035302665.1 Opitutales bacterium
GCCTTGGCTACATCCGAAACTGATCGCCCCGACCGTCTTTCTCGTTGCCTGTTTTGTAGCTTTTTCAACCGGCACAAGTTTCGGAACGATGGCGATCATGATCCCGCTCGCCGTTCCACTTGCCGCGGCTTATATCGATGCCGGAGCAATTATTTCCATGCCGCTGGTTGTCAGTGCAGTCCTCGGTGGAGCCGTTTTCGGAGACCATTGCTCACCGATCAGCGACACGACGATTGTTTCCTCAATGGCTGCTGCGAGCGACCACATCGACCATGTGCGGACACAAATGCCCTACGCGCTCGTGGTCGGCGGAATCACCACGCTCCTCTATCTCGTTATCGGAATGAGCGCGTGAATGCAGGATCCCATCAGGCTTTTTTAACGAAACAAGCCTTCAACTTGTAACCGACACCATCGATTTTGCAGTCGATCTCATGATCGCCGTCGATAAGCCGAATATTTTTGGCTTTCGATCCCGCCTTCAGAACCTGCGAGCCGCGAAGTTTCAGATCTCTGGTCAAAAGAATATCGTCGCCATCTTCGAGAACCGTCCCGTGGGCATCTTTAACGACCCGCACCGGCTCCGGTTCCTTCTCCTTCGGCCATTCATGACCGCACGTAAGACATTCCCAATGCTCGGAATGACTTAGAAGATCGTCGAGGGTGCAAGCTGGACACGAATTAGTTTCGCTCATTTCCATCCATCAAAGCTGCTATCGGCATTCTGTGCAAGCTGCTTGCAACTAAGCCTCTCTGGTTATATTAAAAGAATGAGAGATGTTGATCGGACGAAGAACTTTGACAGCAAAAAGCAGATCCCTTCCGCCCCTCCCCCTGATCCGCCTCCAGACGACAAAGAACTCCTCGATCTTCAGGCCCGACTTGAAAAAGCAACCGGCGAAGAACGCGAACGGATTGAGGCGATTATTCGATCGATCGAAAAACGACAAGAAAGCTCAGGTTCGACTTCATCCGAAGGCGAGAGGAAATAGTTCCGAAAAGAGCCGAACCCAGAAACCTTCGCGAATCGCTGTACGACCCGGTTTTCGATTCGAAATCGCTTCAGTTTGGCTATAATTTTTTAAAATTTTCTAACCTAATCCAAAATCAAAGTACGAAAAATGACACAAGAAAACGCACTGGTTGAATTCAGCATTGTTCCACTCGGCAAAGCCGATTCCGACTCGGTTAGTCCGGCAGTCGCCAAAGCCGTTAAATTGATCCGAGAGTCTCCTCTCCGCACTCAGACTCACTCGATGGGTACGCTCGTTGAAGGTCCTCTCGATGATTGCATGGAACTGGTCAAAAGCTGCCTTCGCGAGACAGTGAAGGATAATCCTCGTGTCATCGGATCGTTGCGCATCGATTTTCGCCCCGGACATTCAAACCGAATGCAAAAGAACGTCGATTCAGTCGAACGGGAAATCTCCAAATGAACATCTTGCCGACAAATCGGCGGATTTCGAATAGCACATGCTCACCGGTCTTTTAAAAGCTGTTCAAAGAACATCGCCAACTCCCGACAGATTTCGTATCATTCATCCGCAGGCACCTCATTTGCCCGTGAAGTCACCCAGTAAACAAAAGGAGCATTTATGAAAATCAGTCTTCCGGCGTCATTCCTTCGTTTTTACCAAACCGCCTCTCCCCCTTGTGTCTCGATCTACCTTCCAACCCACCGAAGTGGTCCGGAAACCCGCCAGGATCCGATCCGCCTCAAAAACCTGCTTCGAGACGCCAACGAGGAACTTGAAAAGTTCGGCGCGGGAGCAAAGGCCGATGAAATTCTCCAACCGATCCGCGACCTCCTTCCGGATCTCGATTTTTGGATCCATCAAAAAGAAGGACTCGCTCTTTTCGCCTCGCAGGGGAATTTCCGCTATTTCCATCTTCCGTATCGAGTGCAGGAGATAGCCTTGGCGATGAACCGGTTTTACTTAAAGCCACTTCTCCCACTCTTCTCCCGCGATGACATTTTTTATATCCTGACCCTCAACAAGAATCTCGCCCAGCTCTACGAGGCGAACCGCTACACCATTCGCAAAATCGACGTTCCAGAGATGCCCCGGAGCATGGCAGAAGCTCTGCAATACGATGCTGGCGAACGACAACTGCAAGATCTGAGTTTCGGACCGACCATCGGAGCCAAAGGCAGCCCAACTGCCATCCAAGGCGCCCGGATCGTCCACGGCCAAGGCGGAGAAAAAGATATCCGCCGCGACCAGATTCTCCGTTATTTCCGGGCAATTAACAATGCCGTTCAAGACTACCTGAAGGACAGCAACGAGCCCCTTCTTCTCGCCGGAGTCGATCATTATTTTCCGATCTACCACGAAGCAAATACCTACCCCTTTCTTCTCGAAGAAGGACTCCCCGGAGGCGTCGATTCGTTAAGCGAAACCGAGCTACTCGAAAATGCCTGGCCGATCGCCCGTCCTCATGTCAATGCAGCTCAAAAACGAATGCTCGAACGCTTCAAACGCGTCGCCTATCAGGATGGCGGAGCTACCGGCAAAGCGGCTCGAACGATCGATCGGGCAGTCGTTGCCGCCCGCGAAGGTCGGCTCAGCGCGCTCGCCATTCCACGCGATCAGGAAGTTTGGGGTGGTTTTAACGAGGAAACCGGCAAAATGAGTCTAAACCCCGAAGATCCGGCCGACAAATGCGAGCTTCTCGATTTTGCGGCAATGCAAACGATCCTCCACGGAGGCGAACTTTTCGTCCTTCCCGAAGATCGCATGCCTGCCGATAGCGAAGTTGCAGCTCTCCTACGCTACAGCGTCCGCTTTCCGCAAAGCGCATAAGCCGGCCTCACTCGATCAACGCTTCCCGCAAAATCTGAACCGGATGCAAGGATTCCCGTCCGGTCCCGTCGAGAATTTGATGCCTGCAACTTGTTCCGGCTGAAGCGATCGTCACCTCCGTCGGCGTATCTCGAACGCGCGGAAAAAGGACCAGTTCCCCAATCTGCATCGAAAGCTCGTAATGTTCCGCCTCGTAGCCGAAGGAGCCGGCCATACCACAGCAACCGGACGGAATGAGGCGCACCTTGTGACCTTTTGGCAATTGCAACATCTTCACCGTCGGCGTTTGCGAGGCGAGCGCCTTTTGATGACAATGGCCGTGCAGCGCGATTTCGCGGATTTTTTCATGAAACTGTTCCGAACGAATCCGGCCTGCATCCGATTCCCGCGCAATAAATTCATCGATCAAATACGTATGCGGCGCAAGTCGCTTCGCCGCCTTCTGCTCCTCTCCACGCAAAAGATCGGGATACTCGTCCCGAAAGCTTAGAATCGCCGACGGCTCGATTCCTACCAGCGGCGTTTCTTCTGAAACCACCGGTCCGAAGATCCCGACGTTCGCCTGCGCAAACTTCCGCGCGCGCCGCAAAAGCCCCTTGGACATACTCGCACGTCCGCTCTCCGGATGGCGCAGCGCGATCACCTCGTAACCGAGCCCCTCGAGCAGCTCGATCGCCGCGATCCCAATCTCAACATCGTTGTAATTCGTAAACTCGTCGCAAAAGAAATAAACTTTTCCTCGTTCGCTCCTTTCCGATTTCACCGTTCGTTTCTCAAGCCATCGCCTCAAGGTCGTTTTTCCCAAAAGAGGAATGGTCCGCTCCGGATGAAAGCCGACCACTCGATTCGCAATCCGGCGCAAAGCGGGAGTCCTGTAAACCGCATTCCACGCCCAAGGCGCAACCGAAGCCAACGCTCCCGCATCAGCAAATCGAGAGATCACTCGCGCACGGAAAGGCACCCCGTTTGCATCGTAATAATGCTGCAGAAACTCCGCCTTTAATTTCGCGATATCGACATTCGAGGGACACTCCGCCTTACAACCTTTACACGAAAGACAGAGGTCCATCACCTCCAGCACTTCATCATTCGCAAAAGGTTTCCGCGGATCGGGAGGATCAGTCAAAATGTGACGCAAAACGTTGGCCCTCCCGCGCGTCGAATCTTTTTCATTCCGCGTCGCCATGTAACTCGGACACATCGTTCCACCCGTCAAATGGGTTTTCCGACAATCGCCCGATCCATTGCACTTCTCCGCCGCACGAAGCACTCCCATCACGTTGCTGAAATCAAAGACCGTCTCATAATCGGGCGTCGGATGCCCCGGCCCATAACGATGAAACTCATCCATCGGCGGCGTGTCGGTGATTTTTCCCGGATTAAAAATCCCTTGCGGATCGAAGGCTTTTTTTACCTCCCGCATCATTTCGTAACAGCGATCGCCGACCATGAACGGAATAAACTCGCCACGCAATCGGCCGTCACCATGTTCGCCACTCAACGATCCGCGATATTTTTTCACCAGCGCCGCAATATCTTCCGCAATCGAACGGAACATCCGATGACCTTCGGGCGTTTTCAAATTGATCATCGGCCGCGTGTGAAGTTCCCCCGATCCCGCATGAGCATAATAAACGCAGGAAATCCTATATTTTTCCCGCATCAGTGTGTCGAACTCATCGATATAAGCTGGCAAATCCTCCACATCGACCGCTGTATCCTCGACCACTTCAGCCGGACGCGTATCCCCGACGACATTTGTCATGACTCCCTGCCCCGCCCGGCGCAAATCCCAAACCCGCTCCGTATCTTCTCCCCAAAGAACCGGAAAATGATAGCCGAGACCAGCTTCCCGCAATTCCGTTTCAAGCGTATCCATTTCCGCCCGAATCATTTCCGGCGAGTCTCGCCGAATCTCAACAACCAGAATCGCGCCCGGATCCCCTTTAACAAAAAAACGATTCCGCCGCTGCTCGATATTCTCCTTCGTGCAATCAAGTATATGTCGATCAATCAGTTCGCACGCCGATGGCTTCCGGCGCAACGCGATCAGATTTGCATGAAGACTGTCGGCAATTGACTCGAAATGCGCACACATGAGAGCACCCGGCGGAGGCAACGGCTCACAATTCAGCTCAAATTCAACGCCAAAAAAGAGGGTTCCTTCCGATCCCGCAATCAACCGGCAAAGATTGAACGGTTTTTCCGAATTTGGATCAAAAACCCGCGCATCCATCAACAGATCGAGCGCATAGCCGGTATTCCGCCGAACGACACTCTTTTTCGGAAAATTCTCCTCAATCGCAGCCCGGTTCTCCGGATCCGAAAGAAGATCCCGAATCCGCCGATAAATTTTTGCCTCGAAAGTATCGCCCGCACATTTTTCCGCAAATTCATCAGCCGACAACGGACCAAATATGACTTCCGACCCATCGCTCAAAAAACCGCGCGCCCGAATCAAATGCTCGCGCGTACTCCCATAAACCAAAGAGTTCGAACCGCACGAATTGTTGCCGACCATTCCCCCGATCATGGCACGGTTCGCCGTCGAAGTCTCAGGTCCAAAAAGCAATCCGTGAGGTTTTAGAACCATATTCAGCTCGTTACGAATCACCCCCGGCTGCACCGAAACCCGCCGGGCCTCTGCATCTATTTTTAAAATCTGGTTCAAATGACGCCCCGCATCGACGACGATCCCGTTCCCGACCACCTGACCGGCAAGCGAAGTTCCCGCCGCCCGCGGAATCAACGGCACCCGGTGACGTCCCGCAAAAGCAATCAGCCGCCCGATATCCTCCTCATTCTTCGGAATAGCAACAGCCAGCGGCAACTCCTGAAACTCAGACGCGTCGGTGGCATAAAGTCTTCGCATCAGCGATCCGGTAAAAAGCTCCCCCTCCAAGCGCAAAGCTTCAAGCGATTCGAGAGATTTTTCGTTAAACGTTGATTCGGAGCGAGAAATTGAGGGAAGCATTTTTTCAGTTTACCTGAAGACAAAATAGAATCTCAACATTGCATTTCCAAAAGCCCAAAATATCGCAGGCAATCGCCTAGGTTAAAACCCTGAATCCGATGAAAACGCTGTGAGAATCTTGAGTTTTCCAAACCTTATTGTTCATTTTTAGTAACCGATGCCCGAGAATCTGATCAGAAAATTCGATTCCTCAGGTATCTCAATCACTAAAGGAGAGGAGAAAATGTTCAAAACAATTGCGTTAATTATTACCTCAGTCTCACTGGCCGCATCGGCCACAGTCCAGGCTCAAAATGAAGATAAAACGACTGCGCCGACCGATGCCGAGATCGCACAGATCGTTCTCACCGCCGACACAATTGATATTAATTATGGAAAATTAGCAGAGAAAAAAAGTAACAATGAAGAAGTGAAAGAATTTGCGAAAACAATGATCCGCGATCACTCGTCAGTAAATAAAAAAGCCACCGAACTCGCAAAGAAACTTAAACTGAAACCCCAATCGAGTGAAATAAGCAGAAATCTAGAATCAAATGGCCAGGCGACGTTGGAAAAACTTGAAAAACTGTCAGGTTCTGAGTTCGATCGGGCATATGTCGACAATGAAGTAGCCTATCATGAAGCGGTGATTAAAGTTCTCGATGAGACCTTAATTCCGAATGCTGAAAATACGGAATTGAAAGAACTTCTAGAAAGTGGCCGACCGATTTTTGTATCACATCTGGAACACGCAAAACAAATTCAATCGTCACTCAAACAATAGCATTTTGACGATTTTTCGATGAGAAAACAGATAACTTTTACCGGTTTTCTAATTTTAATATTTTTGACTGCTTGTAAACCTAAACCTTCAGCCGGAAATAATACCATTATAAAAGTACAAATTGAAAAAATGCAGTTTTCACCGGAAAATCTAGAAGTTAAGAAAGGAGATACCGTCGAATGGCAAAATAACGATTTGACTCCTCACACAGTAACTTCCTCAATATTCGGAG
>DATGSL010000330.1:0-5041 GCA_035302665.1 Opitutales bacterium
CGCAATTACCTGACTTTCGTTGGGCGCGACGTGGCGGTCGGCGGGAGCCGGAATCAAGCTCAAAACGTCGTGATCGGATCGTTTTCCCTACAAACCAACACTTTCGATACCTCCACCAGGCTTCCGCAGGTGGCGGGCACCGGTTACCGAGCAGCCGTCACCACCGACGGTAGCGAGTTCTGGTTTACTGGACAAGGTGGAGGTTTGCATTACGCGGCACGCGGACAGACGACTCCAAGTGAAAGCGTCCTAACGACCGGAGGGGGAGCTCCTTCCCAAATTGAAACGGCAGGTATCCGAATCATTAATAACCGACTTTTTTTCAGCCGCCGGGCCGGAAGTGATCGTGGAATTCAATTTATGGAGCCAGCCGGACTCCATAGGGTGCACGGAAACGATCGCGCCCTCATTGAGGGAGTCGGTTGGAAACGGACCGCTACCGACACGCCATCCAGTTACAATTCTTTCGAGTTTCTCGATGAGAACACTTTGTTTCTGTCCAATTCGAACGGGATCCAAGTCTATCGTCGCACTGATCAGACGGGTGGTGAATTCGAGGGATTTGATCTTTTGACAGGAGCGAATCAGGGCTTGTCCGATTTGACCGGTGAGACTCATATAAGCCTTCTTGAGCAAAATGGGGAGGTTTATCTTTATTACACGTCCGGTATGGGAACGAGCGACAACGGCCTCTATTCCGTGCTGTGGGATCGGGATGATCTGACTTTTGGAACACCCAATCTGATTGCGACGGCTGGTGAAGGATATACATTCGGCGGATTGGTGGCGATTCCGGAGCCATCGACCTATGCACTGCTCTTTGGAGCTATCGGTTTGGCCGTTTCGCTCGGCATTCGCCGCCGACGGAGCTAGTTATTTCCTTAAAAAGCTAGCGAAATAATCCTGGATTGCCTCATGGCGAGGTCCGAGCGGCGACAGCTAGCCGGGGAACCGCTATATGCCGATCGGGAGATCGGCGCGCCCGGGAACGCCAATCTCCTGATTGGCAGAAGCCAAGGCACCAAACCGCCATCTTTTCCCAAAAAAGACCGGAAAGCAAATACGCGAATTTATAACGCTTAACACTTGCAGCTTCCTCTTTTTTGTAATTGAAATCGGCGGTTCGCGGGCGATTCGATTGTCGCTAAGGTGAGCTATCATCGTGCTCATTGCATGCGCCGGATCGACGACCGTTGGGCCTTGCGGATTGAGAAGTCCTAAAAAAACGGTAGTCCGTTGCCCGATCGGCTTCAACCGGTGTATATTGCGCCGATGAGCAAGAAGGCGCAGTTCCCGAAGGAGCAATCGGAAACCGGAAAGTTTCAACGGCAGGAGGATGCCTTTCGGTCTTGGGTAAGTAATGATGGCTCGACGCCGTTTCCGGCAGCCTCCGGACGTTACCATCTTTACATTTCGCTAGCCTGTCCGTGGGCGCACCGGACGTTGATTGTTCGAAATTGGAAACGCCTTCAGGACACGATCGGCGTCACGGTTGTTGATCCGATCCGCGACGAGCGCGGCTGGGCGTTCCGGGAGGGCGAGGGATATAGCACCGATCCAATCAATGGCTTTCAGTTTTTGAAGCAAGCGTATCTAGCGACCGATCCAAAGTTCGAGGGACGCGTGACAGTACCGGTATTGTGGGACAAGGAAAAGCGGGTGATCGTCAACAATTCCGAGGACGATATCTGCCGGATGTTCAATGATGCTTTCGCCGAATGGGGGGATTCGTCGGTCGATTTTTTCCCGGCTGAAATCGAGGAGGAGCAGGCGGCTCTGAGCGCTTTCATTTACGAGAAAATCAATAACGGCGTGTATGAAGCTGGTTTCGCAACGCGTCAGGCGGAATATGAAAAGGCGGTGCAGGCCCTCTTCGCCGCGCTGGATGAGTTGGAGTCCCGACTCGCCGGCAGTCGCTACCTGCTAGGTGACCGGATCGTGGAGACGGACTGGCGGTTGTTTTGCACGCTGATCCGGTTCGATGCGGTGTATCACGGTCACTTCAAGTGCAATGTGCACCGAATTATCGATTATCGGAATCTTTATGGTTATCTGCGGGACCTTTATCAGTCTCCCGGAATCGCGGAAACAGTGAACTTAAATCACATCAAGCGCCATTACTACATCACGCACCATGAGATCAACCCGACGGGAATCGTCCCAGTCGGCCCGGCGCTGGATCTGACAGCCGACCACAAACGGGAAAACATCCGCTCGGATCGATGAAGTGCGTGCCGCGGCGGATCGGGAACTATCGACGGTAGCTCTTTTGTTGGGCGGATTAAGCGCGCTTCCGGTTCTGAAACGGCGCCGGATCTGAGAGCAGGAAACGGTTTCGACGCCGCGCATCTGCCGTGTCGCAAACACGCTGGTTGCTGAGCGCGCTCTATCCACATCTACCGGGAAAAGAGCTGTAGCTTCTTGCCAATCGGGAGATTGGCGGACCCGAGTGGCTAACTGAGTCAGGCTTTGCCGCCAAAGGTCACGTAATCGTCGAGGTCGAGCAGATCGAACCAGGAGCTGATGTCGGTTCGTTCGGGTCCAGCTTGTTTGTGCAAATCATTGAAGAAGGCGCGAGTTTCCACATCGGACGGTGCGCGTTGCTCTTCCTGGGCCGACCACGCGGCAATTTCTGCGGCTGTGCGCTTGGTGCCGTTTTCCTGGATCCACTGAACGATTTCTCCGTCGCCTTTGCCAGCTTCGAGTTGCTGTTTCAGCGCATCAGCGCTAATACCGGCAAATTCGAACAGGCGTTTATCGATCGGGCAGTCGAAATTGTATTCACCGTTTTTGCCGACCAGCATCGCACGCCCTTTGTCCAGGCATCGCGCCAGCAAAACATACCCACCAATGCGAACGCGCGGACTGCGCGGTGCTCGTTGCGTTAGATCGAGATAAAAACTCATTCCAAAATCGTAGATTCTCGCGTTCCGATTGTCCAGCAACCTCTTATTGGATCACGCTGGATCTGCCCTGAAGGCCGGGAAACGAAAGTTTGATCCTTCATTTTTGCCTGATCACTCGCCGTAGCTGATTCCGAGATCGTTGTCGCGAATGTCTCGGAGCTTATCGGCCAGCTGCTCGCGGAAGGATGCGATGACTGGTTTGAAAAGGGGATTCCCAGCGAGGTTGTTAAACTGTTTCGGGTCGTTTCGCATGTCGTAAAGCTCGGCGCCGGAGGCTCCGTCTTCATCGTATTGGATGTACGCCCAGTTATCTGTCCGAAGAAGATAGCTGTAGTTGCCCTGCCTTTTGTGCATCGAAAACGCGGCGTCGCGCACAGCATGAGCCGGATCGTCGAGCACCGGGGCTAGGCTTTTTCCCTGCAAATGCTTCGAGTATTTAAGTCCGGCAAGCTCCGCGAGGGTCGGATATAAATCCAATAATTCGGCGAATGAATGGCTTACCGCCGGCTCCTTTCCCGGTGCCTTGATGATCAGCGGCACGCGGACCGATTCCTCGCGCATCCCGAACTTCATCCAGAAACCGTGCTCGCCGAGGTGGAACCCATGATCCGACGTGAAGACGACAATAGTATTTTCCTCCAGCCCTTCCTCCCGAAGCGCCTGTAAAACCCGTCCCACTTGTGCGTCCATGAATGAAACCGTGGCGTAGTAGGCAGCGATCGCCTTCTTTTCCTGCTCCTCAGTCATCTGGCTATTCACGGTTGTCACGTAATTGATCCCGCGCTCAGGAATGTTGTCCCACGCTCCTTGGACTTTTGGCGGCAGCGTCATCTGCTCGTATGGATACGGTTCGAAATACGACTTTGGAGCGACGAATGGCACGTGAGGGCGAAAGAAGCCAACCGCGAGAAAGAACGGCTCATCCTTGCGCTCGCGGATCAGCTCGATCGCCTTGTCGGCAGTTTTCGCATCGGTTTGCTCCTGGCCCTCATCTGTCTTCACGATATTCATCAGGTTCCGACCATTCGTTTCCGGATCCTGATCGGTCGGGAGCAAGCCGTAGGGATTTCGCTGCACCAGCTCCTTTTCCCCTTCGGCATGAACCTCCGGTGCCGGGCTGTTGTAGCGTTCTACCCATGACGCTTCGTCGTCGGTGCCGTGGCGCCCCTTCATCACATCGATCGAACCCATGTGAAAGATCTTCCCGACGCGTGCCGTAAAGTAGCCGTTTTCCCGGAAGAGTTGCGGTAGGGAAAATCGGTCCGGGCCGACTTCCTCGCGGCCGCTGACGTATCCGTAGGCGGTCGTCGCGTTCGGATAATAGCCGAACATGATCGAGGCGCGCGACGGTCCGCAGACCGGAAATTGAGAATAGGCGCGGCTGAAGCGTGTGCCATCGGCGGCAAGCTGATCGATATGGGGCGTCTGATTTAGATTCCCTTCGTAGGAGGAGGTGGCCGTCGTCGTGAGATCGTCTGAGATCAGGAAGAGGACATTGGGTTTGTTGTTTTCTCCGGCCAATGTGAATTGGACCGATATCAGCAAAATCGAGGCGATGAAGACGGTTTTTTTCATGGTGTTGCTCGTCAAAGGGGTTCCTTGCGCGAACGCGAATTTGCCCATGAACCTAAGAAAATCCGAATCCCGACGTCCAGCGATTTCGAGTCGTGCCAGCTTCATCTCTTTGGACCGATAATAGAAAAAATTAAAAAAAGCGCCTGTCCGCCTTGCATTTCTGTTATTCTCGGCGATGTTGATTGTGCAGTTCTGAAAGTTCGAAGGAACATGCTCAGAAATCTGCAAAAGTGGCCTTGAGCTCTCTGAGTTCGAGGCCATTTACTTTCCCCATATAACGCCTCGATTGGGCGAATTGCCTGGCTTTCAACGCGGATCGGCTTGGCGCCGCGGTTCGTCGAAATATCTGTTCACGGCAAGGCCTGAGCGCGGAATGCGTTCTCGCATCGAATCAAAATGAGGTTCAGTATCCTCTGCCACGAACTTACCATTATGATCAAAGTTGCCATTATCGTCGGAAGCACGCGGCCCGACCGTGTTGGGGAATCAGTTGGCCGCTGGGTGTATGAACAAGCCATCGAGCGGACGGATGCCACGTTCGAACTTATCGATCTCCATGA
>DATGSL010000331.1:0-2901 GCA_035302665.1 Opitutales bacterium
TGAAAATTTATGTCACGATCACCAGTGATTCCGATGACAGCAATATCGAAAGCCTCTTCAATGACGTTCGCGGCCTCTTGCGCGAATACGAATATGCCGTAAATTCCTCCGATCGTTTGCTGATCGATGTCGAGTTTGTGAACATTTACCAGCAACGGCGAAAAGCGAATCTCCTAGCCGACGAATACGGTATCGAACAATCGGACTTGATTCTTCTGGTTTCCGGCGAGAAACGACGGATCGTTTTTCCCAACGAACTCTATGTCACTGAAGGACGCGTCCGGAAGGAGTTTCTCGGTGAAAAAATTCTCACCGGCGCTATCCTGGACGTTGCCAGCGACCAGCAGAAAAAACTCTATTTCCTAACCGGTCACGGCGAGATGCGGATCGATGATGTGCATCCGGTCCGCGGACTTTCCCAACTCGCGGACGCTCTCCGGCATCGCAACTTCGATGTCGATTCTCTTGACCTGACGCAGATCCCGGAGATCCCGTCGGATGCTGACATGCTTCTGCTCATTTCCCCACAAGGTCCTCTTCTGCCGCAGGAAGAGGAAATGTTGCGCAACTACATGTCCAATCAGGCCGGGCGTCTTCTCATTATGCTCGATCCGAACCGCAGGCACGGCCTCGACGACCTCTTTTACGATTGGGGCATTCTGGTCGACGATGTTCTTATTCTCGATGCGGGTCCCGATTTTCTTTCAGGGGGAAACGATCTGATGTTGCGGCGGTTTATCGACCACGACATTACACGGACGCTGATCGATAACAAAATTCCGATCATGGTCGGCTTCTGCCGTTCGATTCGTCCCGATCCCGGTCGGCCGTTGACCGATTCACTCCAAGTCCAACCACTGATTGCAACCTCTGAGCAGAGCTGGGGCGAACGGAACTTCTCCGAACCGGGCAAATACGACCCCGGAATCGATCTTCCCGGACCGCTCAGCGTCGCCATCCTTTCCGAACGGCAGGTTTCCTCACAGCTGGCGATCAACATTCCCGGAGGAAAATTGCTCGCGTTCGGCACCTCCGATTTTGTTTCCAACAACCGGATCGGCGTTCTCGGAAACCTCACTCTCTTTCTCAATGCCGTCAATTGGGCAACCGGCCGCGATAATCTCGTCAATATTCCTCCACGCCCGATTGATCGGATACAACTCGCTCTGAGTCAGGAGGAAACCAGCAATCTTCGCCTCGCTTTACTGATGCTTTTTCCGGGAAGCGCCGCTTTTTGCGGAATCATTATTTACTGGATTCGAAGAAAATAGACCCATGCGCACTCGAACCACTCTGATTCTTCTCGCTGCCAATCTTCTTCTTTTCGGCGCCATTTTCTACCTGCACCATCAAGGTCATCCAGGAAGGATCGCCCGGGAGCAAAGCAGCAGAATATTTGGGCCGGAGGTAAACAGTCTTGATTATCTGGAACTCCGACTTCCCGATCAAGAACCGCGCGTTTTGCGAAAGCAGCCGGAAGCCGACCGTTGGGAAATCCGTTCACCGGTCCAATGGCCGGCCAACTTCTTCGCAGTCAGCCGGATTCTCCAACAACTCAAATTTCTCGAGCGCAAAACAAGTTTCCGCACCGACGATCTCGAACGAACGGGCCAAACGCTGGCCGATTACGGACTCGAGGATCCACCGGTTGTGCTCATTTTTGGCCGCGGAAGCAAACGGTACGAAGTCCGTATCGGAAAACCGACCGATATCGGAGATCGGCTTTATATCCTCGATCCGGACGAAGAATGGATTCACGTCGTCGGACAAGATTTTGCACAGAGTCTTTCCCTTAATCTCGACCAACTACAGAGCGATTCCGTTTTCGAAATTCCGCTTTTTGAAGTGCGTTCGCTCAATCTTCAACTCGGTACACATAGCCGAATCCGGCTCGCGCGCGACGATTCCAATTGGTTTTTTGAAACGCCCTTCCAAACACGGGCCGACCGGAAATCAGTCGAAGCGCTGATCAATCGCCTCAACGGCCTTCAAATCGATCAGTTTATCCGGACCGAATCCGAGGATTTTGGATTTTCCAATCCATCGATGCGAATCACTCTCGATGGAAACGCCAAACGGGAAACGCTTCTTGTCGGAAATCCGCTCCCTTCGACCAACGGAAAAAGCCGTGTTTTCGCAAAACTTGCCGACAATCCGACCGTTTTTGCCCTTCCGGCTGAACCGCTGCAGGCGCTCGAAAATGCTCAAACTCTTTTGCGCGACCGGAAACTGGTCGCCTTCGATCCGAATCGGGTCACTTCGGTCCGAATCGCTTCAACCAGCGCTTCAGAAGTGGTCTTGCAAAAACTCGAAAATGCAAAATGGCAAATCGTCAGCCGTTATCCCGATCAATCTGTCCGAATTCTGCCGGCCGACACGAAACTCGTCGACCGTCTCCTGCAAACGCTTGATGAAACCCACGTTCTGCAGTTCAAAAACGATGCGCCTTCCGACGACGATCTTGCTCGCTACGGCTTCAATCAACCGCAACGGCTGATTTCGCTCGGCGGCGACGGCGATTTCCAGCTCCTTCTCGGCGCCCATGTTCCCGACGCGAACGGATCGGCCATCTTCGCCAAACTCAGCACGAGCCGTTTCGTTTACACCGTCGATGCCTCGCTTTTGCGCGAATTACCGGCCAACACCGATTATTTTCGCGACCGCTTGCTTCTTCCGCAACCAGATGGCGCCGTTATTACTTCCATCCAGATTCGCGAACGGGCGAGTGGAAATGTCCTCTTCAATGCCGAATTGCCAACACCGGCAACGAGTTGGGAAACCGCAGTGGCAGAATTTTCCGAAAAAGAAGCCGCGGCGGTTCTCTCGCTTTTAAGCGAAATCCGTCATTTGCGGGTCAACCGATACATCCGAGATGAATTTTCATCCACGGTCGAAATCAAC
>DATGSL010000332.1:0-2635 GCA_035302665.1 Opitutales bacterium
CCCCTCTCCTTTACACTTGGCATGCAAACGATCGACTTCCCGCACCAGTTCAGTTCTCTCAAAATAACGGCGAAAACGCAGCCACCACCGAAGTCACCTTTTCCGCCGCCGGCCCCTATCTTTTCGACGTTATCGTCCGGAATTCGGTAAATGGAATCGCCACGGACTCGGTTTCCGTCGAAGTTCTGCAAACACCGACCGATCTCCAAATCAGCCATCCGGCGGTTTCCGTGCCAACCGGCGGCAAATTCGCCTTTGTTGCAAATCTGCTCGATCAATTCGGTGCCCCCATCGAAACAAAACCTTCCCTCACATGGACAACCGATCCGGCAGCCGGAGAAATTTCACCGGAAGGTATTTTCACCGCAGCGGCCACTCCGGGCGGTCCGTTTTCCGTAAATGCAGCGATCGGAAACTCCCTGACCGCAATCGCGGAAGTTTCCGTTCACCGACCCCGATTTGCAGACTGGCAAAAGCTCTTTTTCTCTTCCGACGAACTAAACGATCCTGCAATAAGTGGTCCCGCCGCCGATCCGGATAAGGATGGTTTGCCAAATCTTCTCGAATACGCCCTCGGCTCAGACCCAACGATTCCGAGCCTCGATCGCTTTCCGAAAATGGAAGTCGACGGCTCCGACCTCCTTTTTACCTTCACGCGCCCACCCGATCGCATCGACCTTCTTTACTCCGTCGAACGCTCCGATGATCTCACAAACTGGATGCCCGTTGCGTCCGAATCCTGGGAAATTATTCCGACGAGCAACGGCGAAAAGGTGCAGGTCCGTCAACCGCTCGATCATCGGAAAACTATTTTCCTTCGCTTAAAGGTCACATTTGACGAGGAGACCTGAACCGGTCGGGCGATTGCCAACCGATTGTTCTTCATTAGAATGATTTAGAATTGGAGTTAACTCCGTAAACGACCGGAACATTTTTATGCAGAACGAGCTTCTCACAACGAATCGAAAAGCCCTGACGATCAATCTCGATCCGCTCAGATACGGAACTTTTGCCGAAATCGGTGCCGGACAGGAAACCGCCCGTTCCTTCTTTCAAGCCGGTGCCTCAGCGGGAACCGTTGCCAAATCGATTTCTGCATACGACATGAAATTCAGCGATGAGATTTACGGAAAATGTGGGCGCTACGTCTCCGAAGGACGATTGGGCCGAATGCTCCAATATGAATACAATCTACTGAACAAACGACTCGCGGAAATCCGCGGCAAAGAATCAACTTTTTTCGCTTTCGCCAACACCGTCGCTGCAAAAAGCTACCGAGGAACCGGAGATAGCCATGGTTGGCTCGGAATCCGTTTTCAACACGAAACGGGCAGCGAACCGAACGATATTGTGCTCCATGTCCGAATGCTCGATAAGGAAAATGTCCAACAACAGCAGGCGCTCGGGATCATCGGAGTCAACCTCGTTTACGGAGCTTTTTATTTCCATTCAAAGCCGGTGAAATTGATCCGCTCCCTTCTCGACAATGTCGGGCGCAAAAGAATCGAAGTCGATCTGATCCGTTTCTCCGGACCTGCGTTTTCCGATGTCGATAATCGCCTGATGAGCCTCCAGCTGATCCAGCAAAATTTGACCCGGGCCGTCATGTTTTCACCGGACGGAGATGTCCTCCAGCCATCGGAAGTTTTATACAAAAAAGCGATTTTCGTCGAACGGGGCAGTTTCCGGCCAGTCACGCTCGTCAATGTCGACATGCTAAAAACCGGACTTGCTCATTTTGCAGAAGAGCCGGGCGTCGAAGGCGAAAAAATTGTTCGCCTTGCGGAAATCACCATTCGGAATTTGCTCTCGCACGGAGGCGAAGTCGACGATGCCGATTTTCTGGCGCGCGTCGACCTCTTGGGCACCCTCGGCTTACATGTTCTCGTTTCGGACTACCCGGAATATTACCGTCTGGCCAGTTATTTTCGCCGTTACACAAAGGCAATGATCGGCATCGTCATGGGCGCCAACAATCTGGTCGAAATTTTCGATGAGCGCTATTACGAAGACCTTGATGGAGGTATTTTGGAAAGCTTCGGACGTCTCTTTCGAAACACAGTCCGGCTCTACGTTTATCCGATGCGACGCCGTGCACTGGAACAATCGCTCGCACTCGACGAAGCAATGGGAGAAAAGCCGAACCCCGCCCCTCACCAGCTCGGAGCAGATGAGTTTGTCACCGCTGACAACCTACAGGTTTTCCCCAATCTCAGGCACCTTTACCAACATCTGATCTCGAACGAATTTATCGTTCCGATCCACACCCACCGGGAAGATCTCCCCAATATTTTTTCATCCGCCATCCTCAAAAGTATCCGCGAAGATGACGGAATCTGGGAAAAATCGGTTCCGCCTGAGGTCGTTCAAATGATCAAAAAACGGGGTCTTTTCGGCTACGATTCCAAAATCAAGACCTCCTCGAAAAACTAATCCTGCTCAAGCTCGACGTTCCAATACGCGAGATCGAGAAAATGCTTCCACGACGGATAAGCCGGATTTTTCAAAACAAAACTGATAAATGGCCGTCTCCTGGGCCGCTGCGGTTTTTTGCGCAATCGCATGCCTGCTTCGTGCGGAAGGCGATTGGCTTTACGTAGATTGCAGGGAATACAGGAGCAAACGATATTCTCCC
>DATGSL010000333.1:0-2692 GCA_035302665.1 Opitutales bacterium
TGCTGTCATGCAGCCGATTGAAATTCCAGATGAGCTCGCACGACTGATCGATGCCGTAAAAAACACCGGCCGTCCGTATGTGGTCGGTGGATCGGTGCGCGATTGGCTTCTCGGCCAGACACCTCACGATTTTGACATCGAAGTTTTCGGTACCGATTACGAGAAACTGCGCAATGTTTTGGCGAAATTCGGACCGACCGAGGTCGTTGGCAAAAGTTTTGGTGTCGTTAAAGTCCGGATCGGCGAAAACGAATACGATTTCGCCCTTCCACGACGCGAACGCAAAACCGGAAGCGGTCATCGCGGTTTCGAAGTCGAACCCGATCCCTCCCTCACCTTGGCCGAAGCTGCTGCGCGCCGCGATTTCACAATCAATGCAATTGCTTGGGATCCGCTCAGCGGTGAATTTATCGATCCCACCGGAGGCCGCGCCGATCTCGAGCGCAAATGCCTGCGCCACGTCGGCCCGGCTTTTTCAGAAGATCCATTGCGGGTGTTGCGCGGTTTTCAACTCGCCTCCCGTTTTGATCTCACGATGGCTCCGGAAACAATCGAGCTCTGCCGTTCGATCCACGCGACTTTTGCAGAACTTCCGACCGAGCGGATCTGGCACGAATGGGAAAAATGGGCCGCGCAATCGATCGTTCCATCCCGCGGTATCGAAGTGCTCGAAGCGACCGGCTGGATCGAACATTTTCCACAATTGGCAGCGCTCAAGGACTGTCCGCAAGATCCGGAATGGCATCCCGAAGGAGATGTGCTGACCCACACAAAGCTTTGCCTCGATTCATTGGTCCGCATTCCCGCGTGGCAAAAAGCTTCGCGCAACCATCGGGCGCTCCTGACATTCGCCGTTCTTATTCACGATTTCGGAAAAGCCGTCACAACCGAAGTCGCAGAAAAACGCGGTCGCCTGCGAACGATCAGTCCCGGCCACGACAAGGCAGGTGCCGAAATGGTCGGCCCCTTTCTCGATTCGATCGGCGCACCAAAAGCCTTCGCGAAATTTATTCGTCCGCTGGTCCGAAACCACATGATCCACATCCATGCGGCCGATAGTTTAAAACCAGCGACGGTCCGCCGACTCGCGGCACGGCTTTCACCGGCGACCATCGAAGACTTGGCGATTTTGATGACCGCTGACCTGCGCGGACGAAGACCGAACGATTTTTCCAAACACCCGCTCGTCAATACGTTGCTCGAAGCCGCACGGGAAATGGAGATCGAAAAAAACGCACCCAAACCGCTCATCCTCGGGCGCGATCTGATCGATCACGGACTCGAACCCGGGCCGCACTTTGGAAAAATTCTGAAAAAGCTCTTCGAGGCGCAACTCGAAGGAGATTTCACAGATAAAGAGGAAGGTCTAGCCTATCTCGACGAACTTCTTCGCGAACGAAACGAAGAAAATGACTGATTCCACGCGGACAGATTGAGTCTAATTCGCGGCTTCCTCGACGCGGATTCCATCTTCGCGCAAATCCTGCTTCAGTTTTTCAAGCTGATCGGGTCCGCGGGTCTCGATCACGAGATCGATCGCCACTTCCCCAACCGCAGTTTGCGAACGAATCCGGTCGTGGAAAATATCGAGAATATTTGCGCCGCCTTTTGCAATCGAATCAGTGACGCGATGCAGCGATCCCGGTTCGTCGGCAACCATCACTCGGAAACGGGCCAACCGCCCGGCTTTCGCCAGACCGCGGTCGATGATTTTGGAAAGAACATTTACGTCGATATTGCCACCGCTCAATGGAAGCAAAACCCGTTTCCCTGCGACACGTTTTCTCAAATCCTCACGGTTGAGCAAAGCCGCCAAGGTCGCTGCACCAGCTCCTTCCACCAAAGTTTTTTCAACTTCAAGAAAAACAAGAATCGCATTCGCAATTTCCTCTTCCGAAACCGTGAAAATGTCGTCGACCCGTTTTTGAACGATATCGAAGGGAACTTTTCCGACCGATTTGACAGCCAAGCCGTCCGCCAACGAAGGATGTCCGACATACGGAGCCGGATGTCCTTCCGAAAGAGAAAACTGCATCGATGCACAGGTCTGCGGTTCCACTCCAAAAACAACCGATTCCGGAAAAATTTCCTTGCTCACGATCGCGTTTCCGGCGATCAGTCCGCCGCCACCGATCGGCATCAGCAAAACATCCCATTCAACACCGGCCTCGCGCATTTCCAGCGCCAAAGTTCCCTGGCCGGCCACAACCTCCGGATCATCGAATCCGTGAACAAAAACCAGCCCTTCCTCGCGCTCGATTTTCCGCGCGCGGGCCATCGCCTCATCGTAATTGGAACCGGCCAAAATCACTTCCGCTCCCCAGCGCCGCGTCGAAACAACTTTTACCAACGGCGTCTTTTCGGGCATCACAATCGCCGCCCGCGCACCGAGACGCCCGGCATGATACGCGAGCGCCTGACCGTGATTTCCGGCACTCGCCGTGACAACGCCGTGCCGCAGCTGATCGGGCGTCATACAAAGAAGTTTGTTCAGCGCGCCCCGTTCTTTAAAGGATCCGGTTCGATGAAAATTTTCGAATTTGAGAATCAGGTGACAGCCGCACATCTCGCTCAGCGCCTCCGAATGAAGCCAAGGAGTTTTTTCCAACTCCGGCCAAATCCGTTTTCCCGCTTCCTCAATTCGTTTTAAATCGATCATTGTTTAAAAAAACTGCTCTGTATCCGGACAAAT
>DATGSL010000334.1:0-6369 GCA_035302665.1 Opitutales bacterium
CCTCGCGAGTTTGCTCCAAGAGAGAAATCGCCTCCGCCCATTGGCGTGCCTGACCAGCCTGGCCAGCAGCGAGATACGAAGCTTCGATCCCTTGCGTATCCCATTTCGATTCCGCTCGCGCTTGATCGTCGGTCGCATAACCCGCGGCATCCTTCGAAGCATCGACAGATTTCCGCAATTCTTCCTTCAGCGTCCCGATCAGCGCCTCCAGAAGATCGTTTTTATCCATTTTCAATTTCAATCGAATCGACGAAAAACTGTCTCAGACCTTAAGACTTCAGTTTATTTGCTCAGTTTCATCAAGGCTTCTGCTTTCTCTGGTTTCGAAAGCGCCTTGAACAGTTGCTCGACTTCCGGTCGGACCGGTCGGCCGCGCAGCATCGAGGCTCCCAGGGAAAAGACAAGAATCGAACAAAAGACCGGGGCGCCGAGTTGAACGGCCGCACTTACTTCGATGACTGCTTTTAGCTCGCCGATCTCTTTTGTAAGACTAAAGACAACCAGTCCGACGACAATCGACGCGATCGCGACAGTAGCATTTGCGTGACGAAACACAGGGAGCAATCCAAACAGCATCGGAACGGCAACAGGCCCAACGAGCGCGCCGAACCACATGACGATCAACGGCAGCACGCCGCCAAATACATGAGAGTTAATCGCAAGGATCAGCGTGAGAACGGTGAAAACGAAGGTCGCAACTCGAGCAATCCACAACGCCTTTCTTTGCGAAAGATTCTTGAATCTCTGGGATGTCAAAGGAAGAATATCGCGCGTGATTACGGCGGATACGGTGTTGGCGTCGGAGGTGGTCATCGACATCGTTCCTGCAAACATCGACGCAAGCACAAGTCCGACCAGTCCGGCGGGAAGATAAGTGTTCACGAGCTCGATGTAGGACGTTTCCGGATTTTCGAGACCAGGAACCATCAGGGGGGCTGCCCACATCGGTAGAAATAAAAATAGTGGCCAAATAGCTGAAAGTGCCCCTGAAAGAAGGGCTGATTTTTGCGCGCTTCGTCCCGAAGGCGCGGAAATATAGCGGGTCGCGAGATTCCAGGTTCCCCCGTTATAGCTGAGAAAAGCAACGGTCAGGAACGCGAGTACGAATCCAGGCGTATAAATCCCGGCAAAGGGAGCGCTATGACCTTCTGGAAGTTGCTTCCAAATTTCCATTGCTCCTCCAACGCCCCCAAAATGTTTCATTACCTCCACCAGCAAAACAATGCCAGCGAGCACCTGAACCCCGAATTGTGCAAAATCATTGTAAAGATCCGCCCAAAGCCCTCCGATCGTGATGTAGAGTAATGAAACGCCTCCCGATACCAGAATTCCCGTGGCCACCGGCAGACCTGTAAAACCATTCAAAAGAATTCCCATCGCGGCCCATTTGGCACCTACATCGAAGAGTTTCAGGCCTACACCGCTCCACGCTATCAATTGCTGAGCCGGCACGTCGTAGCGCGTCGCCAGGTATTCTGTCGGCGATTGGATGTTTAAACCCTCTCGCAATCTCGACCACCTGGGAGCGAAAATGAACGCCCCGCTCAAGCATGCGATCGCTACAGGCAGCGCCCACCAAATGTAAATCGTGAAGCCCAACGTGTATGCGATTCCTGCATATGCAACGAAAACAACACCGCTGTAGCCAGAGACGTGGTGGGAAACTCCCGCCAACCACCAGGGAACTTGCCCTCCCCCAACAAAGAAGTCGTCCGAGGAACTGACTTTCCGAAAGGAGGCCACACCGATGCCGATCAATAGCAAGAAGAACAATCCAAGAACGATGTAATCTAAAAACTCCATAATATTTCAAAAACCCGGCAAGCATCACGCGAAGAAAAAAAATCCGCAAGTGGTTTTCTTTCCGTTTGAAAAACCGTCCGCAGGAGAAGATCGAGATTCTTCAACTCAGTTCTTTCGGAAAATCCCGCAGCACTTTATCGGGCATCTTTCTGTGATTTCTTTTACTCCTCTTCAAACGAGAGCATCTGCAGGAGGATCTGTTGAATACTTTCGCTTAAATGGAGACAAGACATTTCCGGTTCCCGGACGGTACGCAACATCAGCCCTTCCACAAGGCATTGAAGTGCCAGTGAGCGCCGATCGAGATCTTCATCTGTCGGATGGAATCCTTTGGTTTTTGCGAGATTTTTGAGCCATTTCCGGAAATCGCTCCGGCAAAGACTGTCGGCATTTTCAAGCGCGCGCGCAATCTCAGGATTCCGGCTCGCTTCAGCACTCATTTCGAGAAAGAGAGTCGGATTCATGACATGATCCTCACCATGTTTCCAACTGCGCAAAAGTTCCAGAATGCGTCCAGCAAGATCAGTATTATTTTGCAAACTGCTGATATCGGTGCGCCGCTCATGGAGCTGGCGCTCGATAATCGCGAGAACGATGGCGTTTTTGTTTTCGAAATAGCGATAAATAAGTCCGGTGCTCATGTCGGCCTCTTCCGAGATATTGGCCATCGTGGCGACATGAAACCCGTCCTTAATAAAGCATTTTTCAGCCGCATCGAGAATCCGGTTTCGCTGGATTTCCGCCCGATCGGACGTTCTCTCGCTCCTCTGATCAGATAAACTCATTCCGTTCTCTCTTTCCACCCGCCCCCCAATACGCGGTAAAGATTCACCCGATTGGTTTGCTCGGCCAACTGCGTCGTAACAAGCTCCTGACGCGCCGAGAAAAGGGTCCGTTGCGCGTCGAGGAGATTGAGATAGCTGTCCTGCCCGGCCTGATAACGGATACGCGACAATTCATGCGTTTCCTCCGCAGCCTCCAGCAAATCCTCCACGGCCCGACGGGATTTCTCCAGTGTTTCCGTCAGCGCCAACGCGTCGGCCACTTCGCGAAATCCGGTTTGAATCGTCTGCTCATAACGGGCCAGAGCAATATCCCGATCTGCAATCGCAACATCGCGACCTGCCCGCAGTCTTCCTCCCTGGAAAATCGGAATATGAATCCGCGGCGAAAAATTCCACGTATCGGATCCACTGTCAAAAAGATCTCCAAGATCATCGCTCACCAGCCCAACCGCACCGGTCAACCGAATCGACGGAAAAAAGGCCGCTCGGGCCGCTCCGATATTTGCGTTGGCGGCCAAGAGTTCAAATTCCGCCTGAAGTACATCGGGACGGCGCAGGAGCACGTCCGATGGCAATTCAGCAGGCAAATCCCGAATTCCTTCCAAACCTGGCTCGAAGTCGGTTGGCAAAAGCGATTCGTCCGTTGGCAGACCGACCAGCAGCGTCAGTGCGTTGATATCCTGGGCAACCTGTCCTTCAAACCGCGCCACATCGGCCCGCGCCCGATGAACGATGGTCCGCGATTGACTTAGATCGAGTGCCGAAACAGCCCCTCGCCGGTAACGTTCTTCTGTGAGCGCGAATTCTTCCTCGAAGTTCTCCAACATCGCATTGGCGATCCGTTGCTGTTCGAGATCGGCCGCAAGAGTCAGATACGCATTGGCAACTTCCGCAATCAGGACGAGCTGGGCCGCGCGCCGAGCTTCCTCCGTTGCAAAATATCTCTGGAGTGCCGCATCGCTCAAACTTCGAACCCGACCAAAAAGATCGAGCTCATAGTCAGCAATCCCAAGCTCAACACTGTATTGCTCGCGCGGCATCGCAGCATTTCCACCACTTCGAATCATCCCTCCAGTTGCGCCAACCGATGGATAGAGATCGGAGCGATTGATCCGGTAAAGTGTCCGCGCCCGCTCGATATTCAAAACAGCCACGCGCAAATCCCGGTTGTTTTCGAGCGAAAGAGAGATCAATTCCTTGAGTTTTTCATCGCTGAAAAAATCCCTCCAACCGATATCGGCAGCGGCCAAATCATCTCCAAGATCCTCGGGCGTATTCGCCGGCAAAGGCCATTCGGCAGCGATCTGAGGATCTGCCTCGGGCAACGGCGGCTCCAACGTAGCACAACCACCCACAAAAAGAACCGTCGCCGGTATCAGAATTGTTATCAATCGCTTATTCATGCGAGCGTCCTTTCTTACGGATAAAGAGCCGTTCAATAATAAAGAAGAAAAGCGGAACAAAGAAGATCCCAAGGAACGTTCCGACGAGCATCCCACCGAGAACTCCCGTTCCAATGGCTTTCTGCGCACCCGATCCGGCCCCGCTGGCAATCGTGAGCGGCACGACTCCAAAACCAAAGGCGAGCGACGTCATCAGAATCGGACGCAATCGGTCGCGAACCGCGGCAACCGTCGCCTCAAGCAGACGCATCCCGTTCTCCAAATTGATCTTCGCAAACTCCACGATCAAAATCGCGTTTTTACTCGTCAAACCGACCGTCGTCAGCATCGCAACCTGGAAATAGACATCGCGCTCCATTCCACGAAGCGAACTCGCCAACACTGCCCCGATCACCCCGAGCGGCGCAGCCAGAAGAACAGCTGTCGGAATCGCCCAACTCTCATACAACGCAGCGAGCGCCAAAAAGACGATCAGCAACGAGAGCGTATACAACATACTCGTCTGCCCGCCAGCCTGACGTTCCTGATAAGAAGTCGCCGTCCACTCAATTCCAAATCCGGGCGGCAATTCCTCCACGAGGCGCTCAATCTCCAGCATCGCAGCGCCGGAACTGACTCCGGGCACACCTTCACCCTGAATCTCGACCGCAGAGATGCCGTTGTATCGCTCCAATCGAGGAGATCCATAATCCCAGCGGGTCGTCCCAAATGACGAAAAAGGCACCATTTCCCCTGCCGAATTACGAACCGACCAATAACGGAAGTCCTCCGGCTGCATCCGGAAGGGAGCCTCCGCCTGAACATAAACCCGCTTGACCCGTCCTCTTTCGATAAAGTCGTCGATATAAAGTCCGCCCCAGGCGACCCCGAGCGTCCGGTTGATCTCATCCATCGAAAGACCGAGCGCCGCAGCTTTCTCGTTATCGACCTCCACCCGCAACTGCGGTGCATCATCGAGTCCGTTTGGCCGGGTGTTCGTCAACAAAGGACTTTGCGCAGCGAGACCGAGCAGCTGATTCCGGGCATCCATCAAAGCTTCGTGACCGTGCCCCGCATTATCCTGAAGGAAAAAGGTGAAACCAGCCGACGTCCCCAATTCCGTAATCGGCGGCGGAATAATTGCATAAACCAAAGCGTTGTTAATCGAACTGAATCGAGCTGCTGCACGTTCCGCCAACGCCGCGACACTCTCCGATGGATCTTTTCGCTCGCTCCAATCCTTGAGCGTAATAAAGGCCATCCCGTTACTTTGACCGATTCCAGCAAAACTAAATCCCTGAATCGCAAATATATCGGAGATCAGATCGCCCTCCTCTTCGAGAAAATATTGCTCCACTTCCTCGATCACCTCCATGGTCCGCTCCTGACTCGAACCGACCGGCCCCTGGATCAGGACAAAGAGGTTCCCTTGGTCCTCATTCGGCAAAAAGGCCGTCGGCAACCGGAGGAAAAGAAACACCATCAGGGCCACGATCACCAGAAAGGCCGCGAACGAACTCTTTCTCCAAGCGATGATCCGGCGCACAATTCCCTGATATTTTTCGTTTCCACGATCAAAAGTGCGGTTAAACCATCCGAAAAAGCCCTTCTTCTCCCCATCTTTCCCTTTCGGAGTCTGCTTCAGCATCGTCGCGCAAAGCGCCGGCGTAAAAATAATCGCCACGATCACCGACAAGCCGATAGCCGAAACCATCGTCGCCGAAAACTGCCGGTAAATAACACCGGTCGCCCCGCCAAGGAAAGCCATCGGAACATAGACGGCCGAAAGAACGACACCGATCCCGATCAACGCGCCCGTGATCTGATCCATCGATTTCCGCGTCGCTTCCAACGGAGAAAGCCCTTCCTCGTCCATCACACGTTCAACGTTCTCAACCACGACAATCGCATCATCGACCAGCAAACCGATCGCAAGGATCATCGCAAACATCGTCAGCATGTTAATCGAGAACCCGAGCGCCGCTAAAATCCCGAAGGTCCCGAGGATAACGACCGGAATCGCAAGCGTCGGGATCAAGGTCGCGCGCCAGTTCTGCAAGAAGAGGAACATCACGAGAAAGACGAGAAGGATCGCCTCCAGCAAAGTCCAAATCACCCCGGTGATCGCCACGCGAACAAAAGGCGTGTTGTCAAAGGGAACAACAGCGGTCAATCCCGGCGGGAAATATTGCTCCTGATCGCGAATCAGGTTCCGCACACTCTCGGCAACCTCCAACGCGTTGCCTCCAGAAGCAAGCGAAATCGCAACCCCGGTTGCCACCCGACCGTTGTGATGCGTCCGGAAACCGTAATCCTCTGCTCCGAGCTCGACTCGGGCGATGTCGCCCAGTTTCAAAACCGCACCATCTTCCGAACTGCGAAGAACGATTTCCTGAAAC
>DATGSL010000335.1:0-9891 GCA_035302665.1 Opitutales bacterium
TGCCCGCCTTTGCAAAGCTCAGGGAGCCCGCAGCGTGCGCGCAGCTGTGAGCCATTCGATTTTAAACGATCTTGCTTACGAGCGACTTCGGGAAGGATTGATCGACGAATTGATCACGACGAATTCGGTTCCTGTTCAACCGAACGGCCTGCCGATTGTTGTTTTAAGTATCGCTGAACTGCTTGGCGAAGCGATTGTTCGAATCAGCCGGAACGAGAGTGTGACGAGCCTTTTTGAGATCAACGGATATCGTTTTTAAATCAGACTGACACTTGCCGGGAACCGAAATAAAGAATACATGTCAACTGAACAACTAGCCCGAAAATATATGAGATTACGCATTCTTACAGCTTTTCTGCTCGTTGCCGTTGGTGGATTAAGTGTCAAAGCTCTCTACAAGGAAACGATCGGAGCGGATGGAGTTCAATTGGCGGTCGTCAACATCGATCAGACCCCTCTCGATCGTGATAATTCCGAGCGGGTCGTCAGTTATGCCGATGTGCTTGATGAGGTTCGGCCCGCAGTCGTAAGTGTTTTTTCAACCCGGGTGGTCCAGCAGCAACGGACCTTTCCGTTCGGCAACGATCCTTTTTTCCGCCGCTTTTTCGGCGAGCCCGACCTTCAACCCCGCGAACAGCTCCGGCAGGGGCTCGGGTCGGGCGTAATCGTCAGCGACAATGGTTATGTTCTGACCAATAATCACGTGGTTGACGGAGCGGATGAGATCAAGGTCAAACTCGACGACGATCGCGAATTCATTGCAGAGCTGGTCGGCACCGATCCGCAAACCGATGTTGCCGTTTTGAAGATCGATGCGGAAAATCTTCCGATAGCAACGCTCGCGAACAGCGATCAGTTGCGTGTTGGAGATATCGTTTTTGCACTTGGAAACCCGCTCGGCGTCGGACAAACGGTGACGATGGGCATTATTTCCGCAACAGGCCGCCGGACAATGGGGATTCTCGGCCAGAGTGGTTATGAGAATTTCATCCAGACAGATGCGGCGATCAATCAGGGGAATTCTGGTGGACCGCTCGTCGATGGAGCCGGGCGGGTTGTCGGTATCAACACCGCGATTCTTTCGCGGAGCGGGGGAAATATCGGAATCGGTTTTGCGATCCCCGCAAATCTCGTGGCGAATGTCATGCAGAGTCTGATGGAGACCGGACAGGTCCAGCGGGGTTATCTCGGAGTAAACCCACAGGAACTATCTCCCGGATTGGCGAAGGAGTTTGGCATCGAGGAAGGCCGTGGGGCGTTGATCAGTGCCGTTTTGCCCGGAACACCGGCCGAAAAAGCCGGACTACAGCCAGGCGATGTCGTCGTCAAAGTCGACGATCGCGAGATCCGTGATCATATCGCGTTGCGTCTGATTATCTCGCAAATGCGTCCGGGAACGACTCACACCATCGAATATTATCGCAATGGGGAGCTTCAAAGCGTTGAGGTAACGTTGGCGCGTCTCGGTAGCGACGGTGTCCCGATGCCGGATGGCCACCAGGAATTATTGAAAGGAGTGACCGTTTCCAATCTCACTTCTGAGCTTCGCCAAGAATTGGAGTTGCCGGAAAATGTGAATGGATTGGTGATCACGGAAGTTGCTCCTGATTCGCCTTATTCCGACGAGTTGCCGGTCGGCGCAGTCATTCTTGAAATCAATCGCCAACCGGTTTCGACTGTCGAGAATATCACCGGATTGTTGCCGCAGGGGAATTATATTTTCTACATCTATTATCGCGGTGGCTACCGATTTATCGCGGTAACGGTCGGATAGAAGATTTTTTGCCAATCCGGGCAAATCAAGCGACCGGCGGGATTTCCGCCGGTCTAAATCGGAAAAAACAGATTCTTCAACTGCCCGGTTTTTCGATCGGTTTTGCCGCGAGCGCTGCTGGAAGCTCCTCTTCGGTATAAGTCGGAAAACTGAGTTCCACAAGATGGCGCCAAGGAATATCGAAGGAGGCCTTGCCTGCGCTGCGATCGACGAGGACAGCGAGCGCGACCGGTGTGCCGCCGAGTCGACGCACAATGTCGATCGCCTCCTGGGCACGTCCACCGCGCGTAATAACGTCTTCGACAACGAGCACACGCTCTTCCGGAGCGATCTTAAAACCGCGCCGGAGAACGAGTTTGTCATTTTCTTTTTCGGCAAAGATGTATCGTTTGCCGCTTTGGCGTGCGACTTCCTGACCGATCACCAAGCCTCCCATCGCGGGAGCCAAAACGGTTTCGAAATCGATCCCATCAAGTTTTTTGAGCAGGAGCTCGGCGAGACGTTCCACCTTGTCGAGATATTGGCAGACCTGCGCCGCCTGAAAAAAATACTCGCTGTGCAAACCTGAGCGAAGGACAAAATGTCCGCTGAGGAGGGCGTTGGTTTCGCGAAAAATATCGAGAACTTCCGATTGCGTGTCGTTGCTCACGGTGATGAGACTGACATTTTTTGATACGGGCGCAATACGAAGAGGCCGCGTTATGTATTTTTCACGCTTTTGGAAAACTTGTTCTTTTCGAGAACGCAGAGCGAATACGAAAAGATTCGATCCTTGAGAACATTCGGCGGAAGATTGTGGAGTTTCACCGCTGTGCTGACGCAGATCGGCTTGATAAATGCGATCCGCCAACCTTCCGAAAGACGTTCATCGATCTCATTTTTCACCTCTTTATCGACGATGTAGCATCCGGAGCCATTCGTCAGAAGGAAACCTAACCTGTCTTTTGTCGGCATTTTCATTTTTCGAACCGGTCGGCTCTTGAATGACCAGTGGAAAAGAAAACCTGCCAAATAGCAAATCGACTCAGCGATAGACGAGAACCGGACAATTGATGCGGGCCAACATTTCGGGTAAATCGGTCGATTCGATCGATCGGGAAAGTCCGACGAGGATCACGACGCCGCTTTCCTCTTCGTGAGCCAGACGGACGATCCCATCTTTCTCCAGGGGCGAGGATCGGCGGAAGGAAAGATCGGTTCGGTCAAGAATGGTTTCGATTTCCTCTTTCATTTCGAGTGCTTTTTCGCGGTCTTCGGCGAGCAGGACCAGAGTCGGTTTTTCTCCAAAAAGCATCGCTGCATCGATGGCAGCGGGCAATTTTTCCATGCACTCCGGCGATCCATCGCAGACGACCAAAGCTGGACCCCGGCAAAAATCTCCATGCTGCAGGACCATGGCTGGTCCGCGCGCTTGAACGAGAAGGCGGGCAGCGGTTTGGCCAAGGCGCACATTTCGGTGTTTCTCAAAATGACTCGCTTTGCCGAGAACGAGAAGATCGCTCTCTTCGGCTGCCGCCAATAATTCGTGAAAAACCGATCCTCTTCGGACTTTGAACGACCAGGAAACCTCGGCTTCGTAGGCGACTTTGGAAATGGCGTGTCTGGCCTCTTCCGCAATTTCCCGGAGGCGGATCCGCATTTGTTCGGCATCGAGTCGCCGACCCAAAATATGCGGATACATCAGTTCGCGGGCAAAAGGCAATTCCGCGAGGCGCAAAAGGTTGCTGTCTTCGACAAAAACGCCGACCAGCTCCGCTCCTTGTTGAGCCGCGAGAGCTGCTGCCTCTTCGAGCGCTGCCAAACTGTGTGGCGAGGCGTCGACTGCGATCAAGATCCGTTTTAGTTTCATGACGTTTTTTCGGAAGAGCCTTTTTGAAACTTCTGGGCGCGTTCGGCGAAAGCCTTCAACCGAGCCTCAACCTTGTGATTGATCGTGCCTTCAGGATAATTCCCATCGGCGTCCCGCTCGCCAGCCGGAAGGCTGGTCAGAATTTCGATGCCCTCGTCGATCGTTTCGACCGCGTAAATGTGAAACTTTCCTTCCGCGGCCGCTTCCACAACATCGTTTCGAAGCATCAATTCCCCTTGATTCGATCGCGGAATCATCACTCCCTGTTTGCCGGTCAATCCGTTTTCTTTGCAAACATCGAAAAAGCCTTCGATTTTTTCGTTCACGCCACCGATTGCCTGGACTTGGCCGTGCTGATTGACCGAACCGGTCACGGCGATCGATTGCCGGATCGGAACTTTTGCCAGAGCGGAGAGAAGGGCGTAAAGTTCCGCCGAAGATGCACTGTCTCCGTCGACTCCGCCGTAGTTTTGTTCAAAAACGAGACTGGCCAACATCGAAAGAGGCTGGTCAGGCAGAAAATGCCCGGCGATATAACCGGAAAGGATCAGAACTCCTTTGGAGTGAATTGCGCCGCCAAGTTTTACCTCGCGCTCAATATCGATCACTTTCGGCGCGCCCATTCGAACCCGGGCGGTGATGCGGCTCGGATTTCCAAACATGAAATTTCCGAGTTTAAGCACAGAGAGCCCGTTGATCTGTCCGACGGTTTCCCCGTCCGTTTCGATCAAAAGTCTTCCGCGGGAAATTTCTTCCCGAAGACGTCCGCGGGTGCGGTCCGATCGAAAAATATGAGCATCGATCGCTTTTTGAACATCGGCTGCATGGACGATTTCGCGCTTGTTTTCACGCGCCCAATAATCGGCTTCGCGAAGCAGATCGGAAACGCTCCGCATTTGGACCGATACTTTCTCGGCATCGCCGGCCAATCGGGAAGCTTGTTCGAGAACGCGTGCCACCGCGCCTTTATCGAAGGGCTGGAGTTTCTCGTTTTTAACCAAAGTCGCAATCCAGCGAGCGTACAGGGCGCTCGATTCCTTGGTTCGCTCGATATCCTCCTCAAAATCGACGGCGACTTTAAAAAAATCTGCAAAATCGGAATCGTATTGATAGAGCAAATAATAGAGAAGACGTTCGCCGAGCAAAACGACTTTTACGTTGAGCGGAATCGGATGTGGCTCAAGGGAAACCGTTGTGATGAGGCTGAGCATCTGCCCGAGCGTCTCGGTCCGGATCGCGTTGGCTTGCAAGCACCGTTTCAGACCATCCCAAGCGTAGGGCTGGTTGAGGATTTTCATCGCATCGATGATCAGGTAACCGCCGTTGGCTCGATGAAGAGCGCCCGCTTTGATCAAGGTGTAATCGGTCATCAAGGCGCCCATCTGAGCGGTGTGCTCGATCCGCCCAACCAAGTTGTGAAAGGTCGGATTGCTTTCGTAAATGACCGGGGCTCCTTCGGTTTCGCAGTGGTCGACCAGGACGTTGACTTTGTAGCGCTGGAAAATGTTTTCGGTCCGCCCTGGTTGTTGTTGCTGCATCAGTAAGGCGACCGGATCCGCATCCTTTCCCTGATGGAAATGCTCCGCGTGGTCGATCAGGTCGGCTTGAACGGCATCGAGGTATTTGGCGACCTCCGGCAGATCGCTGTAGTTTTTCTTCAATTCCTCGAGAAGACCATTGACCGTTGCTTGGATGGCTTCGCGGCTGAGTTCTTTCATTTTTTCCTGCGCCTCCCGCAACCATTTCGGGCGCTGATGAAAGGCTTTGCCGAGTTCTTCCTGAAATCCGGAAATCTTTTTCTCGATCTCCTCCCGCTCCTCCTCAGGAAGCTTGTTAAATTCGTTCGGCGGCATCACCTCCTCGTCCTTCATCGGCGCAAAAGCGAGTCCATTCGGTGTCCGGACAAGGGCGATATTTTCTTTTTTTGCCTCTTCGCGAATCAGATCGAGTGCTTCCTCCTGCTTTTTATTGAGTTCCTCTTCGATCTCCTGGCGGCGGTTGCGAAAATCCTCGGTTTCAAAAGCGCCGGGAATCGCTCCTTCGAGATCCTCGATCGCTCTCTCCATTTCGCGTTGAAATTTTTGAGCCCGGCCCGAAGGAAATTCCAGATAAACCGGACGATGGGCTTCCTCGAAATTATTGACATAGCACCAGGCTGAAGGAGCGTCCTCTTTAGCTGCTTTCTGTTCAAGAAAAGCCCGGACGGCTGCATATTTCCCGGCCCCGGTTGGACCCATTGCAAAAAGGTTGAATCCGTTTTGATTGATTCCGAAGCCGAAGCGCATCGCTTCTGAGGCCCGTTCCTGACCGAGGACTTCATTCAGCACCTCGAGGTCATCGGTTGTCTCAAATTTTACCTCTTTCAGGTCGGCGGGATGAAAGAGCTTATCGTCGGCAATTCGGAATTTTTTCAAACGAGCGTCCATGCATTATCCTTTTCATTCGTGTTTGGAATCTTGGCGACTATAATCGACTCCTCTTCGGGATGCAAATATCCATATTTCTTATACGGAAAGATTCGGCTCGTTGAGTGCCAAAATGTCCCGGAACACGCATTTTGGCGCAGGTTTTTAATTGGGGAAATTATTGGAAATCGCCGCGGATCCGCATACTGAAGCCGTCTGGAGCTGATAATTGAAGTCGGCACGGTTTTTGCATTTATTGTTTCGTAAAAAGGAGAATTGTTAGAAATGGACCCAAATAAACTTACAGAAATGTCGCGGGCGGCAGTAGCGGAAGCCCAGGATCAAGCGCGGCGAAGAAATCACAACGAAGTCGAAACGCTGCACTTGTTGGCAGCTTTGCTGACTCAGGAACATGGAATCGTTCGAGGTTTGCTGAACCGGATGGATATCACGCCGAGCGCCTTGCAGCTGGCCTTGGAGCGGGAACTCGATCGATTGCCGAGCGTGACCGGCAGCGTCGATACATCGCGGATTTACGTAACGCAGGCTTTTAACGAAACGTTGACCCGTGCGGAACAGGAAGCAAAACAGCTAAAGGATGAATACATCAGTGTTGAACATCTCTTTCTAGGTATCGTTGAAGTCGGAAAGCCGACGACGCTGAAGAAATTGATCGACAGTTTCGGCCTCACCCGGCCGAGAATTCTCGATGCTCTTCAAAAAGTTCGAGGTAGCCAGCGGGTAACTTCGCAAAATCCGGAAGCGACTTATGAAGCGTTAGAGAAATATGGAGTCGATCTTGTTCAGCAGGTGAAAGCCGGAAAAATCGATCCGGTTATCGGACGGGATGCCGAGATCCGCCGCGTCACACGGATTTTGTCGCGAAAAACGAAGAACAATCCGGTCTTGATCGGTGAACCGGGCGTCGGAAAAACCGCGATTGTCGAAGGACTCGCTCAACGGATTGTCCGGGGTGACGTTCCGGAGGGGCTGAAGGATCGCACGATTTTCGCGCTCGACATGGGATCTCTCGTTGCCGGAGCAAAGTTTCGCGGTGAGTTTGAAGAGCGCCTGAAAGCCGTTTTAAAGGAAGTTAAAGAAAGCGACGGGCGCGTCCTGCTTTTTATCGATGAATTGCATACGATCGTCGGTGCCGGGCAGGCTGAAGGTGCGATGGATGCCGGGAATATGCTCAAACCGATGCTCGCCCGGGGTGAATTGAACTGTATCGGAGCGACCACCCTTGACGAATATCGCAAACATATCGAAAAGGATGCCGCGCTCGAGCGCCGTTTTCAGACCGTTTTGGTCGATCAGCCGACCGTCGAAGATACGATCTCAATTTTGCGCGGATTGAGCGAGCGTTTCGAGGTTCACCACGGTGTTCGTATCAAGGATGCCGCGCTTGTGAGTGCTGCGGTTTTGTCCCATCGCTATATCACGGACCGGTTTTTGCCCGATAAGGCGATCGATCTGATTGATGAAGCCTGTGCCATGATCCGGACCGATATGGACAGCATGCCGAGCGAACTCGATGAGTTGACGCGGCGCGTGATGCAGCTCGAAATCGAAGAGGCGGCGTTAAAACAGGAAAAAGACGATGCGAGCAAACGGCGATTGGAGGTTTTGAGAAAAGAACTCGCTGATGTTCGTGAAAAAACCGATGTTCTTCGCCGCCAATGGGAAAACGAAAAGGAGGCGATCGGCGAGGTCCAAAAAGTCCGAGGCCAAATCGAGCAATTGAAGCTCGAGATGCAGCAGGCTGAGCGCGCCTACGATTTGAACAAACTCGCGGAGCTCCGTCACGGCCGTTTGCCTCAGCTCGAGGCCGAACTCGAACAACTGGAAGCCGTTGAGCGCGAATCGACACTTTTGAAAGAGGAGGTGACGGAGGAGGAAATCGCCGACATCGTCTCCCGCTGGACCGGAGTTCCGGTGACTCGTTTGGTCGAAGGTGAAAAAGAGAAACTTCTCCGGCTGGAGGAGGTTCTGCACAAACGCGTGATCGGACAGGATGAAGCGGTGACGGCTGTTTCCGATGCGATCCTGCGCGCCCGTTCGGGGATCAAGGATCCGCGCCGTCCGATCGGAAGCTTTATTTTCCTTGGGCCGACCGGCGTTGGAAAGACGGAACTTGCGAAAAGTCTGGCGGAAACGCTTTTCGACACGGAGGAAAACATGATCCGCATCGATATGTCCGAATATATGGAAAAACATTCGGTGGCGCGGATGATCGGGGCGCCTCCTGGCTACGTTGGCTACGAGGAGGGTGGACAGCTTTCGGAAGCCGTGCGGAGAAAACCGTATTCCGTTATTCTTTTTGATGAAATCGAGAAGGCGCATCCCGACGTTTTCAACATTCTGTTGCAGGTTCTCGATGATGGACGGATTACCGACTCCCAAGGCCGCCTGATCGATTTCAAGAATACGGTCATTATTATGACTTCGAACATTGGCAGCCGTTACCTGATCGAAGGAGCCGGTATCACGGAGGAAATTCCGGAATCGGTGCGGGAGTCTGTTTTTACGGAATTGCGGAAAGCCTTCCGTCCGGAGTTTCTCAACCGGATCGACGACACGATTCTGTTCAAGCCGCTTGGACTCGGAGCGATTCGGAAGATTGTCGATTTACTTCTGGTCGATTTGAATCAGCGGCTGGCCGATCGTCAGATTGAGATCGAGCTGACGGACGAAGCGAGCGAATGGGTTGCGGAAAAAGGATTCGATCCGGTCTACGGAGCGCGTCCTTTGCGCCGATTCCTCCAAAAACAGATCGAGACCAAACTCGCCCGTGCTTTGATCGCCGGAGAAGTGAACGATAATGAACGGGTCACCTTCGATGTGGAGGCAGACGACCTCGTAATGAGAAGTGGATAATTCAATCGATGTAAGCACGCGAAGAAAGAGCAAAAGCTTGCTCCGGCGCATCACTTGATGCATTTTTTGATGCATGAGAACGACAGTGACGCTTGATGATCGGCTTTTGGAGAAGGCGATTGAGTGGTCGGGGATCGAGGAGCGATCGAGATTGATGAATTTCGTTTTGCAGGAGTATGTTCACAGAGAGGCTGCGAGGCGGCTGGCGGCTTTGGGCGGAACGATGCCGGATCTGGAGGTAACGCCGAGAGAACCGCGTTCGGGGAGAGAGCCGCTGGAGGATTCTAAAGATGTGGCGGAGGATCGGGAGTGAAGTCGAGCCGCGTGCTCGTGGACACAAATGTTTGGGCCGATTTCTTCCGGAGTGATTTGCTCCCAATGAGAGACCTGCTCCATGACGGCCGCGTTGTGTGTCATTCGTGCGTGCTCGGCGAATTGCTGGTCGGATCGCTGCCGCAGCGGGAGCTCTTGCGGGAATTTCTCGTCGAGCTTCCGCGGATTTCCGAGGCGGAGCCGACGGAAGCTTTGGCGATGGTCGAACTCCACCGTTTGTGGGGGCGCGGCCTTCAATGGAACGACATTTTGCTTCTCGCCGCGGCTTGTGTCGGAAGCGTTCCTCTCTGGACGCACGACCGGCGCTTGGCAGGCGTCGCTGAGGAACTCGGCGTCGCGTGGACGCCATAGAGTTATAAACTCGCGTATTTACTTTCGGTTTTCTGGGGTTGTTGTGGGCTTCTGCCAATCAGGAGATTGGCGTTCCCGGGCGCGCCGATCTCTCGATCGGCTTATACCGTTTCCGCAGCTCACCGTCGCCGCCCGGACCGCCAGTTTTTTAAGTAAATACGAGAACGCGGTTGTTCCTTTTTAAGGTGCTTGTTTCTTCTTCAGGATTTCCGTGACTTCTTCGAGTGATCGCGTGTTTAGGACATTTTCAGCGGTGAGCCAGCCTTTGCGGGCAGTGGTTACTCCGGCGCGGAAAAGTCCGA
>DATGSL010000336.1:0-9546 GCA_035302665.1 Opitutales bacterium
TCTCGCGAATACTTGGCCAAAAGCCTTGCTCATTTGAGAAGTCCTTGAGGAATTGGAGGATCTCCTGTTGTCGCGGCGTTAGTTGATTCATGGTGAGCCTGATTTCAAATGAACATTTGATCAGGTTCAAGCTTTTTGCGCGCGAAGAGAGGGGCTTTTTCGGTGCGGCCGAATGTCCGGCTTCAAAATCAGGAAAAAGTTTACCCGGTGAGCAGCGTTTGAAGTGTATTGAAAACTTTGTTGAGAGCGCCGCGGTTTTGGGCGTACCATCTTTCGGTAGCGACTTTCATTCGCTGACGTTCCCGTGGATTTCTTAAAAGCGGTAAGGCGTTTTCGATGAAGTCGACTTCGTCGCCGACGACCATCGCACCGCCGCAATCGACGAGTTCGCGGGCGATGACACGGAAATTTGTCATGTACGGACCGTATATGAGCGGTTTTCCGAGAGCGGCTGCCTCGATCGGGGTTTGGCCGCCATCATTTGGCGGAAGGCTTTTTCCGACAAAGACCAGGTCGGCGAGTTGTGTAAAGAGGATCAATTCGCCGGTTGTGTCTCCGACTGCGACATCGACCGGTCCTGGTGCTTGACCTGCTGTTCGAAAATGATGGGCAAAGGGAAATTCTTCGAGGAGTTTTCCGATCTCATTTCTTCTTTCCGCGTGGCGCGGCACAAGTAGTAGGCGACAATCGATTCCCTCGCTGCGCGCCCGTTGGAGGAGGCGTAAAAGGGAACGCTCTTCGCCGGGCCAGGTCGACGATCCGAGGATGATGAGTGGCTTTTCGCGATTCGGTTCGGCTAATCCGAGACGTTCTCCGAGGATCCGCCGTTCCTCTTCGGTGAGCAGGGGAGAGATCGAAACGTCGAGCTTGATATTTCCGGTGGCGGAAACTCGTTCTTCATCGGCACCGAGTGAGAGAAAACGTTCTTTGTCTTCCTCGGTCGCCGCGAGAATTTTCGTGAATTGGTTGAGCATTTTGGCGGCGAAGAAGACAGCTTTTCCGTAACGTTCGTAGGAGCGATCGGACATCCGGCCGTTGACCAGCACGAGCGGGATCTTGCGGCGGTTGGCCTGATGGAGATGTTCCGGCCAGAGTTCCGACTCGAAGGTGACACAGAGATCGGGTTTGACGCGCCTCCAGCCGATTCGGCTAAAAAGCCAGAAGTCGAGCGGGAAATAGGCGATCCCGATGGTGAAGTCGGCCAATCGATCCCGTGCGAGGGCGTAGCCGGTGCTTGTTGTGGTTGTTAGAAAAATTTCGCAACCGAGTTCCTTGTGTAATTTTCGGATGATCGGCGTGACGGCGAAAACTTCACCAACGCTGACCGCCTGGATCCAGATCCGTTTGCGGCTTTCCTCTTTCTTCGGGAGGGCTGGGAAAAGTCCGAACCGGCCGTGGAAACCTTTTCGGTAACCGCCCCGTTTTCTCATGCCCAGCAGATAGCGCGGGGCGAGAATCAGCAATGCCGGAAGAAAAATGATCCGATAAACCCAAATCATGCGGCAACAGTTCTTACACGCTCAGCCACAAAAACAAGAGATTTTGTCTTGATCGGTTTATTAACGATGGTCAGCTGCCAGGCGAATTTCCGGAGACCGCGTTTTTTCGCGTTGAACCGGCGTTTTCCCAAATGGCTGCTTTAGATTTTCGTCGACGGTTCGAAATGAATCCGTCGTCCCTCGCGTGCCGATTGTGTGGCAAGTGTTGCGGTGACGGCGTGAGCGTAACCGGCGTAAATATCGGCGTTGGTTTTTGTGGTTCCTTTGCGGATGCAGTCGAACCAGTTTTCGAGATGGCCGGGTGCGGCGGCCGGTCTGATTTCGCGAGCTTCGACCGGATCGTCGTCGGAGGCGCCGTCGGGCGAGAGGGTCAACGTTGCGCCGGTTGAGAAGGGGCAATGCAACGTTCCCTTTGTGCCGTAAAAGTTGATCTGTGAACGCGGTTCGGAGTTGCCGCTCCGGCAGCTGCTGTTGAGGACCATCCCGTTTTCGTAGGTGAAAAGGCATTCCTGGAAATCGGCCGTTTCGCTTTCTTGACCGATCAGCCACGCTTCGATTCCAGTTGCCGAGACCGGAGGACCGGAATCGGTCAGCCAATGAGCGATATCGATCACGTGGGTGCCGAGAAGTCCGGTGATTCCGGCGGTATAATCCCGATAAAGCCGCCACATCCGGAGCTGTCTTGCATCGAATGGCCGAGGTGGAAGTTGCATTAAAAACTGTTCCCAATCGACATCCTTTTCGTCCACATCGGACGTGTCGCGCTGATCCCAACGGAATTCTTTTCGGTTGTAGATCGTATCGACTTTGAGGATTTTGCCGAGAGCGCCATCTTGTACCAAGCGGGCTGCTTCGGCAAATTGCGGGAGTGAGCGAAACTGGGTGCCGACTTGGAGGATCGTATTGTTTTGCAAAACTGCATTGAGAGCTGCGTCGGCTTGTTCGAGGGAGATCGCCAGCGGTTTTTCGACGTAAATCTGTTTCCCGGCGTAGGCTGCCGCGACGAGAATCGAAGTGTGGCTGAAATCGGGGGTGGCAATGATCACGCAATCGACTTCGTCCATCGCGAGCACATCGCTGTAACGCGAAAAGATTTTCGGCCGTTTCCCGGTGGCTGATTCGATCGCGTCGGCCGCCGCTTCGGATTGTGGCCGCCAAACATCGCAGACCGCCGGAAAGTCGATTTGCCAACTGACGTGGTTTTGGAGGCATTCCCGGAGGAGGCGGCCGCCGTAGCTTCCGCAGCCGATGAGCGCGACTCCGAGGCGTTTTTGAGAGGCGGAAGCTGTTGGTGCGGCGCTTTGGGAGGTCCAGGCAAGCGGTTTTGCCAATGCGGCTCCCGCGAGGGCGAAGGTGGAGGTTTTGAGGAATTGCCGACGGTTTGGGTGGTTATTAAATCTTCCGGATAAAGCCATGGAACGAGTAAAGGGGAACCGGACGCTCGGTGCAATAATTCCCTTTGGTCGATTTCGGCTTTTAACGGTGGAAGTAAATCAGCCACAATCGATCTTTTGCGCTTTCGCTAGGCGAGGATCGTGCAATGATCAACGGTTCGATGAAAAAGAAAGGCCGAGAAGTGAGGAATCACCGTTTGACGACCGAAGATGTGGGACACATTTGCGATGCTCTGGAATTTGTCGGGCATTACCGGATGGCTTTGGAGCGGATCGGGCTGTGGGAATCGGAGGAGATTTTGATCGATCGCTTCTTTTCGCCGGAGCAGCGCTTGCTTGATCTCGGTTGCGGAGCGGGGCGGATCGCGTTTGGTCTTTGGGATCGGGGTTTTCGGAAGGTAAAGGGAATCGATATTTCGAAGAAATTGATCGAAGTCGCCCGGCAGCATGCCGAGGAAACGAAACGGGACGTTGAATTCTCGGTCGGCGATGCGACAAAGCTCGATTGCGCTGACGGAAGTTTTGACGGCGTCATTTTCGGATTTGGCGGTCTGATGCAGATTCCCGGACGCGGACGGCGCCGGCAGGCTTTGGCGGAAGTGGCGCGGGTGCTTGTGCCGGGTGGATTTTTTATTTTTACGACGCACGACCGGGAGATGGAGGAATACCGCGATTTTTGGGAAGAGGAGGCGAAGCGGCCGCTGGCGGAAGGATTGGAGTTTGGCGATCTGCATGAGGAAGGGCCGCATGGAATGGTCTTTGTTCACGTTCCGGATCAGCAGGAAGTCGAAGAGGATCTGGCGGCTGCTGGATGGAAGGAATACGAAACTTTCTTGCGATCGGATATTGCTGACGAGAGTGAGATCGTGGAGGAGCTTTCCGATCCGTGTCGGTTTTGGATTGCCCGAAAAACGTAAGGATCGAATGGGGATTCGACAAAAACCGACAGTTCCGGCAAAATGTTTTTTATTTAAGCCCACCCGAATGAGATTTGTTTCGATCCTTTTCCTTCTTTTGCCTGTCGGCTCGATTGCGGCATTTTTGCCCGAGCCGATCGTTGTCAGCACCGATCTCACGGTTACGAGCGATGATGTTTTTCGGGGAATCCGCGTAGCGCAAAAATCATTTCAGCCGACCATTGAGGTTTCGAGCGGCGATCTTTATCTCGGTTTTTGGGGGAATTTTCCGACCGATGCAGCACAGGAACGAAGGTTGAATTATTATGGCGGAGTCGGGGTCGAGATTCCCGATTTTGATTTTGTCGAACTCGATACCGGGCTCACTCTTTATCATTATCCGGGGAGTGGTCGCGACCGGACCTGGGAGTTTTATCTCGGCGCTAATTTTTCGTTTCCGAATCTGCCAACGGTGCTCGCGTCGGTTTATTATTTTTACGATTTCGACCTGGAGTCGCACGTAGGAGAGGGAGCGGTGACTTATTTTTACAGTCTCGAACGGATCGGAATACCGGGCACGCTCGATTTTTCGGTGTATGGAGGCGTTCAAGGCACCAGCGGCTCCGAGGTCGAGAGCTATCATTATTATGGCGGAGCTATTGCGCTTCCCTTTTCGGTCACGGCCTTTTCCAGATTGACTGCGACGATCGGTTATGGGACTGCTGAGAAATATACATTTGGGCCCGGAGAACGCGGGAAAACGCTTTTTGGCTCGCTCGGTTATTCGACGATGTTTTGAGGAAGCCGAGGACGTTTTGTGAAAGTGGAAAAACCATTTTCGCCAAAAATCTCTGTCAAAGTGTTTGACAGGCCTTGTCAAGAGCCTAGATTAAAACCTTTTTCGATTGATGAAAACCTTCTTAGCCAGAAAAGAGACGGTTGAGCCGAAGTGGTATGTTGTGGATGCTTCCGGTGAGGTGCTTGGGCGCCTGGCCGTTAAGATCGCCGACATTCTGCGCGGTCGCAACAAACCGACTTACACGCCACATGTCGACACCGGCGATTTCGTTGTTGTGATCAACGCCGATAAAATCGCGCTAACCGGCAAGAAGGAGGAGCAGAAGACCTACATGTTCTACTCCGGATATGTCGGCGGTGAAAGCTATCGGACCGTCAAGGAAATGCGCGAGCGTCGCCCGGAGTTCATTATCCAGAACGCGGTCAAAGGCATGCTTCCGAAAAACCGTCTTTCCCGTCAGATGCTGACAAAACTCAAAGTTTACGCTGGGCCGGATCATCCGCATGAGTCTCAGCAGCCGACTCCACTTTCTCTTTAATCTATGAGCCAAAGCACCACAGAGTTTTTGGGCACTGGCCGTCGCAAGACCGCTACCGCCCGCGTGCGCCTCTCTCAAGGGGCTGGAAAATCGACCGTCAACGGACGCGACATCGAGGATTATTTCGTCGCTGAAATGCTTCACAATGAAGCGCTTCGTCCGCTTTCGACGATCGAGATGAAAGATGGTTTTCACTTCCGCGCGACTGTTGAAGGTAGCGGCCTGCATGCTCAGGCGACGGCTGTCGCTCACGGTGTTTCACGAGCACTCCTTCAGTATGATCAGGAATTGCGCGGCACCTTGAAAAAAGCGGGACACCTGAAGCGGGATCCGCGCGAGCGCGAGCGCAAAAAGCCGGGTCAGCCTGGTGCACGGAAGCGCTTCCAGTTCTCCAAGCGTTAAAATCTTTTCCGGAAATTTTCCGGGATCTTCTAAAGCTGCGGTCGGTTCGCCGCCGCCTGCGATATGGGTAAAACTATTCCACAGGCTAAGGCGGCAGTTGGCGTTGTGGGAGCTTCCGGTTATTCCGGTGAGCTGCTGGTTCAGCTGCTGCTCCGTCATCCGCACGTCGATTTGACGTGCGTGACTTCGCGGCAGCACGCGGGGAAAAGGGTTGGAGACGTGATTCCTTCACTGCGAGGCGTCGCCGATGAGCTTGTTTTTGTCGATTCCGATGCCGAAAAGCTCGCAGCGGACGATCGGGTTGATCTTTTTTTCCTGGCTCTTCCCCACGGTGTGGCCGCCGGATACGCCCAACCTTTTGTTGAAGCCGGCAAAAAGGTCATCGATCTCAGTGCCGATTTTCGTCTTACTTCGCCCGAAGTTTATCAGACTTATTACGGGAACAAGCATCCGAATGTCAATTTGCTGAAGCGTGCGGTTTATGTTTTACCGGAATGGACAACAGGATGGGAGAAAACGCCTTTAGCCGCCGCTCCCGGATGTTATCCGACCGGCGTTCTCCTTCCGCTTTTGCCGCTGATGAAGGAAAAATTGCTTCCGACAAGCGGCATCGTGATCTCCTCTTACAGTGGCGTCAGCGGCGCTGGTCGAAAAGTTGCTGAGGATTTTCTTTTTTGCGAACGGGCGGAAAGCTCGAAGGCTTACGGAGTTAGCGGACATCGCCACCTCTCGGAGATGGAAGAACAGCTTTCCGATGTGGCGGGAGAAAAGGTCGTCCTTCAATTCATTCCGCATTTGGCACCGATGCGCCGGGGAATTGCGACGACGATTGTCGCTCCGGCGAACGGACATACGGTCGAAGAACTTTACGCCTGCTGGGAAGAGGCGTACGCGGATCGGCCTTTCGTGACGATTTTGCCGTCGGGTCAAACTCCCGATACGCAGCATGTCGTCGGCTCCAACCGGCTCGATATGTCGGCGATTTTGGATAAGCGGACCGATAACTTCGTCATTACATCTGCTGAGGATAATTTAATGAAAGGTGCTGGAGGCCAAGCGGTTCAGATCATGAATCTTTGGCTCGGATATCCGGAAATAGCCGGTTTGCTTTAAGAAGCTGAGCCGATGGAAAATTATTTAATTGAAGAGGATTCACCGGGTATCAGCGACGTTCCCGGCTTTTTAGTCGCCGGTTCGGCTTGTGATATTCGCAACAAAGGCAATTCCGAGCAGCTCGATATCGCATTGATTTATTCGGAAAAACCGTGCGCCGGTGCTGCTGTCTTTACACAAAATGTTGTTAAAGCTGCTCCGGTTCGTCACGGCCAGGCGATTTTAAAAGCCGGTGGGCCGATTCACGGGATTGTCGCCAACAGCGGCAACGCCAATGCTTGCACGGGACAGGCGGGGATCGATGATACTTACGCGATGGCACGGGTCGCAGCGGAAGGTTTTAAGAAATTGCCTGAATCCTTTTTTGTCTGTTCGACCGGCCGGATCGGCGAGCGGTTGCCGATGCAAAAAGTCGAAAACGGAATTCGGGATGCGGTGGAACGGGCCTCATCGACTCCGGAAGAAGGGCGGCGCGCCGCTGCGGCGATTTTAACTTCCGATACGCACTCAAAAACGATCACCGTCCGGTTTTCGCACAATGGGAAAAAAATCACCGTCGCGGGAATCGCAAAAGGAGCAGGAATGATCCAGCCCAATATGGCGACGATGCTTGCATTTCTTGCGACTGATGCCGCCGTCGAGCCGTCACTTTTGCAGAAAATTTTGTCGGAGGCCGTCCGCTTGACTTTTAACCGAATCACGGTCGACGGCGATATGAGCACGAACGACACGGTGCTCGCGCTGGCAAATGGTGAATCCGGAGTTTCGATCGATGAGAGTGATCGCGCAGGACTCGACGTTTTTGCCGGTGCCGTTCGGAAAGTCTGCGATTTTCTTGCTGAGAAAATTGTGTCTGACGGCGAGAAGATCACAAAGGTCGTCGAGGTTCTCGTGGAAGGCGCTGCCTCTGAAGAGGACGCGGAAAAAGTTGCCCGCGCGATCGGGAATTCGCTTCTTGTAAAGACCTCCTGGTATGGAAATGATCCGAATTGGGGGCGGCTCGCTGATGCGGCCGGTTATTCCGGAGCCGATTTCGACGATCGAAAGTTCGATATTTATTATGCCGATGTTCCGGCGGTGATCGCTGGAGAGCCGTGCGTGGAGAATCGGGAAAAATGGAAAGAGATCGTTCGGGCGAAGCGATTTCCAATCACCGTGCGTCTGAATGTTCCTGGAGGAAACGGGAGTTTTCGCCTACTGGCGACCGATTTAACCGAAGACTATGTTCGATTTAACAAAAGTGAGTGACGAGGAAAAGTTTGGAGAATTGATCGTGAAGGCCCAGGTTCTGTTGGAGGCGCTTCCGTATATTCAAACCTTTCGCGGCTCCACTTTTGTCGTTAAATACGGTGGCAGTTTCATGGATGACCCCGATCCTGAAGTTCGGGCACGCGTTGCGATCGACCTTGTTTTTCTGGCGGCGGTGGGAATCCATGTCGTTGTTGTTCACGGAGGTGGAAAAGCGATTTCCCGCTCGATGGAGGCGGCCGGGCTGCAACCGGTTTTCGCGGATGGCCTTCGGGTAACCGATGAGAAAACGATGGAAGTCGTCAAGCGGACGCTCAACGAAGAGGTCAACGCCCGGATTTGCGAGATGATCCTCGAAAACCGCGGTCAACCGGTCGGGATGCATGGAGAAACCATTCTCGCCTGTAGCAAACTTCAGAAAGACGAAGAGGGAAACCAAATCGACCTTGGACTTGTCGGTGAAGTTACCGAAGTGAAGGTGAAGTTGATTAAGAAAGCATTGAGCGAAGGGGGGACTCCAATTATTTCTCCGGTTGCGGAGGGTGCGGATGGGAAATGTTACAACGTGAATGCCGATCTGGCGGCTGCCCGGGTCGCCGGGGCACTTCGCGCGCGCCGTCTTGTTTTTATGAGTGATGTTCCCGGGCTTCTGCGCGATCCAGAGGATCCAGAGACTCTAATTCCGACGGTTAAGATCGGTGATGTCGATGAGCTGAAACGGACGAAAGTGATTGGAAAAGGTATGCTTCCGAAGATGAACGGAGCGATTCGGGCTTTGCAGGAAGGGGTTCACCGGGTGCACTTTATTGACGGACGGATGCCTCACAGCTTGCTTTTGGAAATTTTTACCGACAAAGGTGTCGGTACCGAAATCGTTCATTGATAAGCGGGATTTTTTGAGGCTCGCGGGTCCATTATTGCAAAAAACTTGCATTTTATCCTTTTTGAGACGATACTGGACTTCGTTCTTTGAGAGCGCTCACAAGCGTTCCGCATAAGTCTTTCGAGGAAAACGGCTGATGGTGGACAAAATTCGGTTCGACCTTCTGTCTTTTCCTTTTTACTTCTATCTTTTTTGAGGGGGTGTTCTGGATTCGACTTTGTGTTGGAGTGCAAGGTGGCATGTCGAGGATGATGGTTGGCCTCGTTAAAATTCCATCAAACACACAAATGGCAACATTGAAGAAATGCCTCTGGCTGCTTAATTAACGCAGTCACGTCTCCCTGCCGACGCCTGCTAGGTAGAGGGGGCGACGACCAGCAGGTATAGTTTCGGTTGGATATCCGATGCCGAAACCGTACTTCATAATTGGGTATATGTCGTTGTTTCAGCGCGCGCTTTCGCGGGAACGATGACGAGATTAAAAAAAGCGATAAACATGTAGAGGCTTTGCGTGAAGGCATAGAGGACGCGGGTTCAACTCCCGCCACCTCCACCAGTTTTAATAGGCTGAAATCAACGACTTATGATTTCGGCCTTTTTGGTGTACGGATTGGAACTCTTAGAGGTCTAAATGAAGAAGGCTATCGCACATACGATCCAGGCGCTGATTGCCGTGTAGAAGAGCCCGGCGATCGTGGTGTAGCCCAGTTTTTTATGGATCTTTGAGAATTGCTTGGGGAACGTTTGTTTTTTCTTAAACTTTTTATTGGACCA
>DATGSL010000337.1:0-2686 GCA_035302665.1 Opitutales bacterium
AGCTTCGCTGCTTCCGGATATTTCGCCCGAACAGCTGCTACTTCAGCCGCAAAAACATCGACCTGCTCTCCGGCCATTCCGAGAAATTGTTCCTTTTCCGCAAGCAAGCCTTCCAACTTTTCGCGGCTGAGCCCGATCCGCGCATCGGCAGCCAGACGCTCAATCAGATCGTTGTGCGAAATTTTCCCATTCCGAAGATCGAGAACGGTACCCACCGCATGTTCCTTGATCGCTTCGTGCGCCGCCTCCCGTCCGCTTCCCGCCTTGACCGCCTCCATAAGAAAGGTCGTCGTCGCGAGAAAAGGAAAATATTTTTCGTTTTCAGCTTCGATCACCGCCGGGAAAGTTTCAATTTGACGAAGCACTGTCAAAAACGTTTCCAAACAGCCATCGATCGTAAAAAAGGCATCGGGCAGCGCCACCCGCCGCACGACCGAACAGGAAACATCGCCCTCGTTCCATTGATCGCCGGCCAACCCGCTGGTCATCGTCAAATAACCGTTCAAGATCGTGTGAAACCCGTTGATTCGCTCGCAACTCCGGCTGTTCATCTTATGCGGCATCGCCGACGATCCGACCTGGCCCTTACTAAAACCTTCACTCGCGGTTTCGTGACCGGCCATCAGCCGAAGCGTATGTGCAAAACTGCTCGCCGCTGAGCTGATCTGATAAAGCCGACTCACCGTCTCGAAATCGAGACTCCGCGGATAAACCTGCCCGACAGCGTTCAACGAATGTTTAAAACCGAGTTCAGCGACGATCGCTTCCTCGAGTTTTTTCACTTTTGAGGCATCTCCGAAGAGCGTCAATTGATCGAGCTGCGTTCCAACCGCTCCCTTCAATCCGCGAACCGGATAACGTTCGATAAATTCCTCCAAACCTTTCAGCGCTTCCAGAAGTTCCTGACCAAACATCGCCAGACGTTTTCCGAAAGTCGTCGGTTGCGCCGCAACATTGTGGGTCCGTCCAGTGATAACAAGATCGCGAAATTCTACCGCCCGTTCCGCAAGCAAAAGAAGCGCCGCTGCGGTTTTTGTCCGAATCAACTCCAACGAACGGCGCACCTGAAGCTGCTCCACATTTTCCGTCAAGTCACGGCTGGTCATTCCTTTATGAATGTGCTCATAACCGGAAAGCGAACAAAACTCCTCGATCCGCGCCTTGACGTCGTGAAGCGTCACCCGCTCCCGCGCATCGATCGATTCGAGATCGACCTGCTCTTTTACCTGTTCGCTCGCCTCGATCGCCTCCGCGGGAATATCGAGACCGAGGCTTTTCTGCGCGCGCATCACCGCAATCCAAAAATCGCGTTCGAGAATCACGCGTCCGCGGGCAGACCAGATTTCTTTCATCGCCCCCGACGCATAACGGTGGGCCAAAACATTTGGAATCGATTCCATCTCCCGAGTATGGACGAGAGAAGGCCGCCGTTGAAAGAAGAAAGCTCGCCGATAGCTTCGAACTAATATTTACTTAAAAAAGTTAGGGAAATAATTTCGGATTGGCTCATGGCAAGGACCAGCGACGGATCTGGCGGTCCGGGCGGCGACGTTAGCAGCGGAAAAAAGGTATATGCCGATCGGGAGATCGCCGCGCCCTGGGAACGCCAATCTCCTGATTGGCAGAAGCCCACAACAAGAAACCATAACAAAAGCCAGGGCACCAAACCGCCATCTTTCCCCAAAAAACACCCGAAAGTAAATACGCGAGTTTATAACTCTTAACACTAGTTTTGCGAAAGACAGCGAATCGCCATTTCCCGCATCACATCCTCTTGTTCATCCGGACGCGAAATCGTCTCCTCAAAAGCACGGATAAATTCCTGTTGAAAATCGATCAGCCGCTTCAGAGTCAAATTTTTCAACTCTCCCGCCAGCCGCCCAAGATAATATGGATGCTGCGTAAAAACATTGAACGCATTTTTCTCCGGTTTCTCTCCAAATGCATTCCGGTGAAGAGCCGCGGCCCGCTCCAGAGAACTTTTTTCAACACCCCGATAGCCGACATCGATTTCCCCGGCATCGATCAATACCCGCAATTGAATCAACAAACGATTCCGTCCCTGAAGCGTCGAAATGAGCGGCCGTGCGACGTTTCCCCCAAAAAAGTGCCGCCGGAGCGCGTCGAGTGTCCATTTTAAATCGAGCGAGAAAAATGCATCGGCCGCCTCGAAAAAATCGCCTTCGCCAAAATTCGGCACAAGCTCCGTTATCAGCTTCTCATCGACCTCGCCACCGCCCGATCCGAGATAGACGGCGAGTTTTTCAATCTCTTCGACGAGAACCCGCGTGTTTCCATTCAGTTTTCCGACCAGCAGCTCAACCGCACGCGGCTGGATCGAAATTCCCTGCCGCTGCGCCTCCTGCTGAGCCAGTTGAGCGAGATCGGTTCCACTGCCGCGATCTCCCGGTGCGGCAAGCCACGTCGAATCCCCCGCTTCATTGCACCATTTATAAAAAGCGCGCCGACGATCGACCGGTGCCGCCGTAAAAAGCACCGCAACCTGAGAAGGATCGATCCCCTCCAACGTTGCCTTTAATCTTTCGAGTTCGTTGAGCGTTCCTTCCGCCCGTCCGGTCACAGAATCAGCGAGAAAATTCGCATCCTTCAGCCAAACAGATTTCTTCCCCCCGAACATCGAAACCGTGTTCACTGCCTGTGTGAAAAGAGTGATCGTTTTTTCGAC
>DATGSL010000338.1:0-4110 GCA_035302665.1 Opitutales bacterium
ACGGACAGGCGTTTGAAGAAAAATACATCGAATACGAGAAACTCGCGAAAGAAGGAAAGATTTTCGGAAAAACGGTTCCTGCCCTCGAAGTCTGGAAAAAAATGCTCCAGATGCTCTTCGAGACCGGCCATCCGTGGATGACTTTCAAAGACGCCTGCAACGTTCGAAGCCCGCAGGATCATGCCGGAGTCATTCATTCGTCCAATCTTTGCACGGAAATTACGCTCAACACCGGCAAGGATGAAACCGCTGTTTGCAATCTCGGCTCGATCATCATCGACAATCATCTCGATGAAAACGGCGAAATCGATCACGCAAAACTTCGCGAAACGGTTCGGATCGCGGTCCGGGCGCTCGACAATGTCATCGATATCAATTTTTATCCGACCGAAGCGGCAAAAACCTCGAATATGCGCCACCGTCCGGTCGGTTTGGGCGTGATGGGATTGCAAAACGCCCTTTATAAACGAGGAATTTCATTCGCATCGGATGCAGCCGTCGAATTCAACGACGAAATGATGGAGGCGATTGCCTATTACGCCTACGAAGCATCGAGCGATCTCGCTGCTGAGCGAGGAACGTATTCTTCCTATAAAGGCTCGAAATGGGATCGTGGTCTTCTTCCACAGGATACGATCGATCTACTCGAGAAGGAACGCGGAGTCGAAATCGATGTTCCCCGCGGCGGCCGAATGGATTGGAAACCGGTCCGCGAAAAAATTGCCAAACAGGGCATGCGAAATAGCAATGTTCTCGCAATTGCGCCGACCGCGACGATCTCCAATATCACAGGAACTACTCCTTGCATCGAACCGGCGTATAAAAATCTCTTCGTAAAAAGCAATCTCTCCGGCGAATTCATTATTCTGAACGCGCCGATGGTCCGCGACCTAAAGAAAGCCGGGCTTTGGAATCAGGAAATGGTCGATAATCTCAAATATTACGACGGCGATTTGACGCATATCGAATCGGTTCCGCAGGAGTTGAAGGATCGTTATTTGACTTCCTTTGGTATTGATTACAAGTGGTTTATTGAAGCAGCTGCCCGCCGTCAAAAGTGGATCGACCAAGCTCAATCGGTCAATCTCTTCATCGATAAACCTGACATGAAAACGCTTTCGCACATGTATCGCGCCGCTTGGAGAAAAGGTCTTAAAACGACCTATTACCTTCGTTCACTCGGCGCCTCCAATGTTGAAAAAGCGACCGTTGCCGTTCGAAGAGAAGTTCCGAAGGCCGATCCGACTGCCTGTTCGCTCGATGCAATGGCAAACGGCGAAGAGTGCGAAGTATGCCAGTGAAATTTTAGGTTTTGAACCAGGGGAGCGCGGGTTTTCCAGCCCGCGTTCCCAAAGCCTAGTATCTGGAGAAAGGTGGCGGCTTCGCGCCCTGGCTTTTGTTGTGGTTTCTTGTTGTGGGCTTCTGCCAATCAGGAGATTGGCGTTCCCGGGCGCGCCGATCTCCCGATCGGCATATAGCGTTTCCGCAGCTAACCGTCGCCGCCCGAACCGTGGTCTTGCCATGAGGCAATCCGGGATTATTTCGCTAGCTTTTTTAAGTAAATATTAGTTTCAAAATGGCATGATTTTCGCTACTCGCTCTGCAAACGATTCATCAGGCAGAACCCGTTAAGACGAAAGGAGCGATCGATGAAGATCAGTTATTTGCAGCAAATCAGGAAAATCGGTGCGGTGATTGCGCTTTCAGTATTCATTGCGTTTCTGAGCGCCTGCGATCAACAAACCAGCACAGAATCGACCGAAACAACACCTGATCAAGAGAGCGAAGCAGAAACGACCTACGGTGGCCGCGATCAACAAGAAACCGATCCGGCCGCTCAGCATGGCGAGCCAACTTTTCCCGATGAAGGCCAGGAACCGCCGCCGGATGAAATTCAACCGGAGCGAAATTTGAGATTACAGGAAAGTCTTCAAGGAAACCAAGATCAGCAACCGGACGCGTAACCGCGAGAAATTCAGTTCTCGATTTTAAGAAAGCATAAAAAACGGGTGCGAAAATTTCCGCACCCGTTTTTTTCAATCGGATTAAAGTTTGTCGCTGTTTTTGGCAAGGTAAGCTGCGACTCCTTCGCTGTCGTCCTTCATACCTTCGTCGCCATCCTTCCATCCGGCCGGGCAAACTTCACCATGCTGCTGGTGGAACGTAAGAGCGTCGACCATCCGGAGCATTTCATCGACATCGCGTCCGAGCGGAAGATCGTTCACGATCTGATGGCGCACGATTCCCTCTTCATCGATAAGAAACGAAGCTCGGAAAGCGACCCCATCTTCCGGATGTTGCACTCCGTAAGCTTGGCAAATCTCATGTTTGATATCGGCAATCAGCGGATAATTGACAGGACCGATACCGCCCTCGTCGATCGGGCAATTGCGCCAGGCACTGTGCGTGAACTGGGAATCGATCGAAACTCCGATCACCTCGGTGCCACGCTTCTTGAATTCGGGAACCCGCTTGTGAAATGCGATCAATTCCGATGGGCAGACAAAGGTGAAATCGAGCGGATAAAAGAAGAGGACCGCTTTTTTTCCTTCGATATGATCGCTCAGCGTATATGAATCGACAATTTCCCCGGAAGCCAAAACGGCTGCTGCGGTGAAATCAGGTGCTTTTCGTCCAACAAGTACTGACATATTTTCCTTAATAATAAAGGCCCGACTTTGGATCGTCGGGCAGTTAAGAAGCGGTCATCGTAACAAATTTGTCCGAACAAAGGCAAGAGCTGGAAAACCTTTTCTCGCGCTCGGTCGGAACAATGGTTTTCGCCCATCCGTCCGAAATCGACGGAAATCGCCCAGGTCAGCTCGGTGCTCTGAACCTTACCGTCTTATTTGTAATCGAGATTGCCCCGGGCCGATGCAGCCCGTTTCTTCTCCCACTTGTAGTGCTTATCGGGGAGAGTTCCGCCCATCTCGAGAAGTTTCTCTTTCTGAAACTTGAACTCGTCGCGCGTATAACCGGTAACGGAAAAAACATTTTGAAGGAAAATCGCCTCTTCCGGGCAAACTTCTTCACAGAGTCCGCAATAAATGCAACGAAGCATATCGATCTCGAACTCGCTTGGAGCTTTTTCCACATGAGAGGTCGATGATTCGGCAGGAATCTCAGCCGGTGCAATCCGGATCGCTTTTGGCGGACAAACAAATTCACAAAGCTGGCAAGAGACACATTTTACCCGGCCTTCCGGATCCCGGACCAGAGTCGGCACACCGCGATAACCGGGAGGCAACGCTGGCCGTTCTTCCGGATATTCCAACGTTACTTTTGGCGCAAAAAGCTGTCGGATTGTCACCCGCAATCCACCAAAAATCTGCGGCAGGTAGGTTTTTTCCAGCCAGGTGAGCGGCTTTCTCTTAACTATCAATGGCATGAAATTTATCCCTTAAAAAACCGTCTCGATGATCGCAATCAAGATAGCATTGAAGACCAGATTGGCCAAGGCGAGCGGCAAAAGCATTTTCCAGCCGATGTTCATGACCTGATCATAACGAAGACGCGGCAAGGTCCAGCGAACCCACATGAAAAAGAAGACGAGAGCAAAAACTTTTGCCAAAAAGATACAGATCGAAAGAAATGCGCCGAAAACGCCGGTGACAGCGAGCGGCAGGAATGGAAGCGGATGCCATCCACCGAGGAACAAGATCACCATAACCGCCGATCCGATAATAATATGCGCATATTCGGCGACAAAGAAGAGTCCGAACTTAAAACTGCTATATTCCGTATGGAAACCGCCGACGAGTTCCTGTTCCGATTCCGGCATATCGAATGGAAGCCGGTTGGTTTCCGCGAAAAGAGCGACAATGAAAATCAAAGCGGAAATCGGTTGCCAGATCCCGATCCAAACCGTTTTTTGCGATTCGACTACCTGAAAAAGGCTGAGACCGAATTCTCCGCTTCCCGCCGACCACATGAAGACCGGTAGAAGGGAAAGTCCCATCGCTAGCTCGTAAGAGATCAGCTGCGCCGATGCGCGGATACCGCCGAGAAAAGAATATTTGTTGTTCGAGGCCCAGCCAGCGATCACAATTCCGTAAACCCCGAGGGAAGAAACGGCTACTACGAACAGAATCCCGATATCGAGATGGGCGA
>DATGSL010000339.1:0-2982 GCA_035302665.1 Opitutales bacterium
AGGCTCGTGCCGTCATTCGACCAATACGTTTCGTCGGCCGCTTCATCGACGAGGGCAAATTTGAAATGGCCGTTTCCTTCGAATACAAGATCGCCGACGGAAACACGGCCCTGATAGCCGAGCACCGGCTCGACAGGGTCGGCGTGCGCGCCTGAGGCGCATAGAATCGCGCCGCAAACAAAAAGAAGAAAGGACAGAAATTTCGGTTTCATAACAACTGGTCAGCAAAAGCAATGAGCACAAAATAATCGTGCACGTGTTAGGGCCTCACGGGCTTTGATTTTCCGAGAGACTTATTCGGATTCTCCTCATGTCAACGGGGGATCGGGTTCTGTCGCTTTTCGTAAAAAAAATGTCAGTTTTTTACCTGTATCAGATTTTCCCCTTGTCGATCTTTTGATTCGCTAGTGGGTTTTCTATGAACAATCCTCCATGACCGAATCTGAAAAACCCGACCAATACCCAGCTCCGATTGCCCCCGACGGTTCCGAAAGCGACTGGCTTCGGGCCGCAGTCGAAATGACTTCCGAGGGGTTCACGATTTTCGACGGCGAGGCCAATATCCTCTACGAAAGCCCGGCAAATACCCGAATCACAGGCTATTCCGTCGAAGAAATGCGCGGAACAAATCTCTTTCAGTACATCCATCCCGACGAAAGAGAGGCGATTCGCGCGCGGTTCCAATTGCTGGCAACCGATCCCGGCGGGTCGGAGTCGGCGACCGTTCGGTTTCTTCATAAACAAGGACATTGGATCTTCATCGAGGGAACCGTCGTCAATCGGCTCGACGATCCGCGCGTCCGGGGAATGATCAACAATTTCCGCGACGTAACCGCCAAGATCGAAGCCGAGCGGGAACTGAGGCGCGCCCAAGAGGCAGCCACCGAAGCTCATCGGCTACAGCAGAATTTTCTTGCGAATCTTTCCCACGAATTTCGCACTCCCCTTACCTTGATTCGCGAACCGCTCAAAGATCTTCGCGGCGCCGATCCGAACGAAACAAATGCAACGCTTTGGAAAATCGTGGAAAGAAATCTCGTTCGGCTCGACGGACTTATCCACGAACTCATCGAGCTTTCCCTGACTGATGCCGGCGCCATCAGCCTCCGCGCCCGCCTCGAAGACACGGAAGCCTTTCTGCGCGAGGAAATCGATTCTCTGAAAGAAGCGGCCAAAGCAAAGAAAATCACTCTCAAAACCGATATCGGCCACGCCCCTCCCCTCTATTTTGATCGGAAAAGCTTCTGCAAAGTTGTTTCAAACCTTCTTTCCAACGCGATCAAATTTACGCCGGAAGGCGGAGAAGTTGAACTGAGCACCCAATTCGACCGGAAATCGGAGCGTGTTTATTTTTATGTCACCGATTCGGGCCCGGGAATCCCACCGCATGAAATAGGCAATATTTTCAAACGATTTTACCAGATCAAAGATTCGCCGCGACAACCGGCCGACGGGATGGGACTCGGCCTCGCTCTGGCCCGGGAAGCTATCGAACTCCATGGCGGAGAAATCGGGGCCGAGAGCATCCTCGGACGAGGTTGCCGGTTCTGGTTCTGGTTGCCGACCGGAGCCGCACACCTTCATCCGGACGAGATCGATCTGAGCGCCGACCGCCATCCGCACCGCGCGAGATTCCTCGAAATGTCGGAGCCGAATTTCGACTCTCCCCAAGGAGCAACTCCCGTGGACCTCCCGGAACTCCTTCTCGTCGAAGATTATCCCGACATGCGGCATTATCTGAAACTCAACCTCGAAGCCGGTTACCGGGTCACCGAAGCTCAAGATGGCCAAGAAGCCCTCGCCGCGATCGCCCGGCGAAAACCGGCGATCGTCCTTAGCGATGTCATGATGCCCCGGATCGACGGACTGGAACTCTGCCGTCAAATCCGCAGCAATCCCGAGACGGCAGATCTTCCTATTTTGCTACTCTCCGCCATCGGCCAGGCGGAAGATCGAACAGCCGGACTCGAAGCCGGAGCTGACGATTATCTTTCGAAACCGTTTTTCATTCCCGAACTTCTCCTTCGATTAAAAAAGCTTCAACAAACCAAAGGCGACCGATCCGACGAACCTGCGGGAAATGCCGTTGCGCAATGGCGAAAACAAGTCATTTCCGCGATCCACGACCATCTCACCGATCCGGAGTTCAATGTCACTGAACTTGCACGCGCCATCGGTTTGAGTAAACGCCAACTCCAGCGCCGCTGCCGCGAAGTTTTCGGCCAGCGTCCCGGCGATCTTATTCGGAACGAACGGCTGGCGAAAGCCCGGAAGTTTTTTGCACGCGGCACCTTCGAAACCGTTTCCGAAGTCGCCCACGCCGTCGGATTAACCCCCAATTACCTCAGCCGCCTCTGCCGAAGCATCTTCGGCAAAACCCCAAAAGAACTCCGCGGCGCAGAAACGCAATAAGCCGCCAACTCAAAACGGACGATCAACCGGCGCCCAGACTTTCCTTCAAACGCTCGATTTCTTCCTGCTTCGCCCGAAGATTTGCGAGTTGTTTTCGCGCTCCTTCGACCACTTTTTCGGGAGCTTTGCTGATAAAATCCTCGTTGGCCAAACGGGCTTCCGTTGAGGCGATCTGTTTCGCCAACTGCTCCAGCTCTTTGTCCATCCGCGCTTGCTCGGCCTCGACATCGACCGAACTGGCGAGATCGAGATAAAGCGTTCCGAGCGGCGTGACGAGCGCGGGAGCCGTTCCTTCGGGTTTCTGAAAATGAATCTCCTGAGTTCCGGCAAGTCGTTTGACCTTGTCCGAATTTTTTTCAACCACCGCTTGCTGCTGTTGATCGGCAGCGAGATAAAATGTGCAATCGCGCTTGCTCGCAAGATTGTGCTCCGCCTTCAACTTCCGCGCCTGACTCACGAACTCCTTCAGCGACGCAACTTCCTGGGCGGCATTTTCTTCAATCTCGATTCCGGATTCGCGAAGAATCGATTCCAGATTTTCCGCGCTTTCAAGAGCACAGTTTTGGATAA
>DATGSL010000340.1:0-7590 GCA_035302665.1 Opitutales bacterium
CGCCCGCCAGCCTTGGATTTCGAGCTCTTCGCCGGTTGTCTGTGCGGCAGTTCGTTGGATTCTTGATAAACGATCGGCGGTTTCGGCGATTTCGAGCACCTGCGGACTGAGCAACTGCGAGTAGCGAACGGCTGCCGAGGAGCGGTCATCTGCCTGTGAAATAATTCGTTCGCTTTCGGAGAGGAGGATATTCACCTGTTCCCGAAGACGTTGGATAAGGCGTTCGTAATCGGGATCGGGGGAAGCCGGAAGCGAGGAGATAAAATTAAGGTTCTCCGTGAGAATTTCTGCGTTTTGATGGAAAATTGAATAGCTTTCGGGTTCGCGGCCGGTCATTTGCATGACGACTGCGCCCGTGAGTCGGCTTGCGGAGTGGCGGATTTTTTCGAGCGCAGTGATGACTGGATAATATTGTTCGAGTTGGATCGTGATCGCTTCCTGAGTCTGGCGCGTGATCCGAAGGGAAATGAATCCGGAGAAAATAAAGAGGAGGGCGAGGCAGGCGACGAGAAGGCGGGTTCGGGTGCGGAAAAAAGTGTGCGGCCGATTCCGACCTTTTTGCGAATCCCGATTGGAAATCAGTTTTTTTATGAATTTGGGCATTTCTGCCAATGGGGAAATTCGCGGATGGATGTGCGAAAATTTCGGAAGGCTTTCCTGTTAAAGGGCCATCAGGTTCAGCTTTTTCCGTTTCCGATAGAGAGTTGCCGGATCGATTCCGAGCACTTGGGCTGCCTGCTCCAAGCTGGAGGTTTTTCCGAGGATTCTTTTGATATGTTCTTTCTCGAGCTCATCGAGAGAGATGAGGGCACCGAGATCGACATTCGACCTTTGCTGACCGTGAAGGGCTTCCGGAAGGTCGCCGAGCTCGATCTGCGGTCCGCTCGAAAGGATTGTTGCCCGTTCAATTGCGTTGGCGAGTTCGCGGAGGTTTCCGGGAAAGGAATAGTTCTTCATCGCGGTCAAAGCCTCGTCGCTGAAGCCGGTGATCTTCTTCCCGAGCTGTCCGGAGAAAAATCGCAACTGGTGCTCGGCGATTTGGACCAAATCTCCCATCCGCTCGCGAAGAGGAGGAAGTTCCAGCATAATTACGTTGAGGCGGTAATAAAGATCCTCGCGGAATTCGCCATTTTTGACCGCTTGTTCGAGGTTTCGGTTGGTGGCGGCGATGACGCGGACATTTGCTCGTCGCGGTTTCGGATCGCCGACGCGTTCGTATTCCTTTTCCTGAAGGAGCCGGAGAAGCTTGGGCTGGATTTCGAGCGGCATTTCGCCGATTTCATCGAGAAAAAGAGTTCCGCCATCGGCGACCGCAACCTTTCCCCAGGTGTCGCTTATCGCGCCGGTGTAGGCACCTTTAACGTGGCCGAACATTTCGCTTTCGAGGAGTTCGCGGGAGAGACTCGGGCAGTTCGCGGTGACAAATGGATGGTCTTTTCGCGCACTTTGTTCGTGGATCGCGCGGGCGAGGATGCTTTTCCCGGTGCCGCTTTCTCCGAGAATTAAGATCGTGGCGGGTGTCATTGCGGCTTTTTGAGCCAAATCCTGCAGCCGTTGCATCGCCGGTTCTGTGGTCTGAAACATGGCGACCGGTGACTCTTCGGAAATCCGCGCTTCAAGTTCGGCGACGCGTGATTCGAGGCGGCGCGTTTTCTCGATTTTGCGAAAAACCTGGCGGATCTGTTCGGGGGTAAATGGTTTTGCGATGTAGTCGTAGGCTCCGCGCTTGATCGCTTCAATCGCGGTTTCCAGGGAAGCAAAAGCTGTGAAAACGATCACGACGAGACCCGGCTCGATTTTCAGAAGGTCGGGAAGAAGGTCGAGTCCGTTTTCGGATCCGAGTTTCAGGTCGAGGAAAGCGGCATCGAAACTTTGTCGGTCGAGCGCTCGTTTGGCGCGATTGCCATCGGAGGCGTGGACGACCTCGTGACCGAGGGTTTCGAGAACCATTCCGGTTGTTTTTCGGATATTTGATTCGTCATCTATGATGAGAACTCGCATTTAGAGAAGAGCTGCGTCGGGTTAAAATCGAAGGAAGGATCGGCTAAGGATGGTGGTCGTCGATGCTTGCACCGTGACCTCAAAAATATCTCAACAGCGACTTCCGGGAAAGCTGCATTTGCCTGCTGGTGGTTGAACAATGCATCGCCTGATGAGGTGTTTCGGGTTTTTCCTTCCGTGCGATTCGTGGTGGGGTTCGAAAAAAAAGCGCCGTTTCCGTGAAGGAAACGGCGCAGCGATAAAAGGTTGTCTTCAGCAAAAACCGTTTGCTGAAATTTATGGTGTTTCTGTGCCGGTGCCTGTTCCAGGTTCGGTCGATGGAGCGGTATCCTGAGGTGGCGGCGGCGTGGTGCTCGGTTCCATATCGGGTGCACCGGTGTCATCGCGTCCTGGATCGCCGAAAGTCGGAGAACTCGGGTCATCGGTTTCGCCCATATCACTTGTGCCTGGTTCACACGCGGCCAAGAGAAAAACGGAACTGCAGATAGCTGCTAATGTGAACAATCGTTTATGTCGTTTTGTTTTATTCATACCTGTTTTTGCTTACGTTTTGTTATCGGTTGAGTGGTTGTTTCTCAATGGAGCGGGTCACATTCGGCCCGCTCCGAAAAGATTGCGTTTTGCGATTAATAATTGGGGCCCGATTCAAGTTGCTTCGTTTGGCGGACGTCGTTTTCCCGTTTTCGTTCGTTTGAACTCCGTTCGCGATCGGGGGATCCGTAGACGCCGGGGGCGCCTTTGATTTCCTGATAGCGAAAGACCTGCGGCTGCTGTTGAGCCTCTTGGCGGTCGATGTTTGCCAGCTCCTCAGCCTTAGCGGAGAGTTGCTGGGTCGTGAGCGTCCGCGCTTCGCGCAGATCCTGTGGAGCGATTTTGAGCTCGATCTGATCGCTGTTCAGCCGCGTAAGGGCGTTTGGCGAGACCGCGTATTCCTGGTCAACTGACTGCAGAAGTCCTGTTTCTTCGCCGAAAAGGACAAATACGAGCTGATTTTCCGCTGCGTTGATGATGAAATCGGTGACTTCGCCGACTTCCTCTAATTGGTCGTTAACAATCGTCGTGTGGCGCAACTCGCTTGCGAGATAGAGATTCGACTGCTCGCTTTCGGTGGACGTGCTGATCTGCTCGGAGAGAGCCTGCGCTTCCTCTCTTGCCTGCGTTTCGCCGACGCCGGCCTCGACCATTGCCATTTCGAGTTCGGTTTGAATTTCCGATTTTGTCGGAGATTCGGCACTGAACTTATCTGCCAGGCGTGCGGCTTCGGTTTGGGCCTGTTCCTGATCGATTCCGGCGCGGCTCATCGCCTCCTCGATTTGCGATTCGATGTCGGAGCTTGCCATCGGTTCCTGCTGTCGGCTTTCGTCCGGAGCGCCGTATTGGGTCTCTTGCGATCGTCGCATCTGTTGTTCGAGCTGCTGGTCGAGTTGTTGATTGATCTGTTGTGCGAGCTCCTGCGACTGTTGTTGGGCCTGTTCGTCGGAGGCACCGGCATCTGCAAGAGCATTTTTGAGCTGTTCCGCCATTTGCTGGCTTTCTGGTTTTTGCTGGACGAATTGTTGCGCCAGCTGCTCGGCCTGCTCTTGGCTTGCTTGTTGTTCGGCACCGGCCTGCGTCAAGGCCTCTTCAATATCCGACTCGAGATTTTGGGTCAGCTCGGCAAGATCGGCCTGGTTTTTTTCCTGCATAGATTCTGTTTGTTGCTCCGGCTGGATTTCCGCCGTCTGGGTCCGCTCCTCAGGCTGAGCGCCATATTCGGCTGTTCGCTGCTGTTGGGCATCCCAATCGGCGCCGTAGAATTCGTAGATTTCCTGACTCCGCACTTCGATGGCCAGGTCGTCGATTTTATCGCGATCGATCATCGGCGCCCGTTTCCATTCGTCTTCGCTGATCTCGATCAGGAATTCGTAACCTTCGTCGACGGGGCGGATCTGGATTGATTCGGGAGGGACCGGTTTCCAGTCGGCTCCGACTCCCAAAAAGCCTCCGGAAGCGATAATTGCGTAAGGAAAAGTTCCGCTTTCCACATTAAAAACGATCTCTTTTAAGGTGCCTAGGCGGTCGCCTTCGGAATTGACCACACGGCTTCCTTCGAAGTCGCTAACCCGATACGGATGGAAATCCGATGACTGGTTCTGACTCGATTGTCTTTCCGCCTGCGGCTGTTCTTCGGCCGTTTGTTGCGCAAATGCCAGACAGCAGCAGAGAGCGGCGGTGGCGGTTGCGCTCAATAATTTTCGGTTTGTTTTCATTTGTGATTTTGGTTGTCGATTTTTGATAATGTTCTCTGTCTGGCTCTCCGGAGATAGAAATTCCTTCTTCGAATGCGCACAGTTTTGTTTCAATCTACGTGAGAAAAGCAGAGCGTGTGCCAAAATCGTTAAGTTGCTTGTTTGCAAGGTGTCTCTGGGCCGCAGAGGCTGAAAAGCAGCTTGAGAGGGGTAGCTTATTTGCAAGTTGCAAAGGAGTAGGATTGCAATGGATGCAAATTGCGCCGAATCGGGGGCTAATTAGGAGAAACCGCCTTCGTGGTGAACCCAGTGGAAAGCGAATTGGAGTAGCTCGGAGGCTGAGGGAAGGGCGAGTTTTTCCTGAAGGGCAGCGGTTTGTTCGTTGACGGTTTTCAGTGGAAGCTTGAGTTCGTCCGCGATCTGGCGGCTGTCTTCCCCTTTCCCGATTCGTTGCAAAATTTGGAATTGTTGTCTGGAAAGCAGATTGATCGGTGAATCGATGGTGGCGGGTGATTCTTTCGGGGTTTTTTGAACATTTTTGCTGATGTATTGCTCGCCGCGCAAAATAGCGCGAACTGCGTCGATGATGCGGGCAGGATCTTCCGTTTTCAAAACGTATCCGTCGATGCCGGCTTCGGTGGCTTTTTCGACAATATCCGGACTTGTGTGGATGGAAAAAAGGATGATTTTGAGGTTCGGGTCTGTGTCGCGAATGGAGCGAAGGAAATCGAGGCTTTTTTGACTATAAAGTGAAAGATCGACGATGAGGACATCGGGTTTGTGGCTGGCGAGTTCGTCGATCAACTCATTCGGGTTGTTGGAATGTCCGACTAGCTGAAGATCTGGCTCGCGGTCGATCAGTGCTCGAACGCCGAGGATCATCAATGGATGTTCTTCAAAGAAGAAGAGTTTCGTTTGGGTCTTTGTCGGCATTTTGAAGAGGGTTTCCTTTAAGTGAAACTAAATGAGAACGGAACGCGGATCAATCGTATGTGAAAAAACACCGGATCGGCGTCCGGTGCTTCGTATCGCTCTATTTTAACGGACTCTCATCGACCTGGTGCCGCAGCATTTAGGAAAGCTCAGCACAAAAAGTGGAGGTGGAGCGGATCCGCGCCAAGGAGATTGCAGGGAAAACAGGTTGTGGCGAATCGGCAAAAAAATGTCCGGATTCGGAAGCGTTACGCTGCCGGTGGCCGACGTCCGAAGATGAGGGAGACGACAAACAGAACAAGGAAAATGACGAAGAGAATTTTGGCGATTGTAGCGGCGGTACCTGCGAGGCCTCCGAAGCCGAAAACTGCCGCGATGATGGCGATGATTAGAAATGTGATCGCGTATCCTAACATGGTTGAGTTCCTTTCAGTCGGTGAATCGTGTTTTTGCGGGGAAGCATGGAAGACGCCGCACCTGCAAATATTGTGGGTTTTCAAGAAAGCATGGAATGTGCCAATCTCCTGAAAGTGACTGGAGTGGGAAGAAATCGTCTCCGCTGAAATGCGACGGGATTATTTTTTTGCAAAATGCAAATCACGCCGCGCAATTTGCGACTCTTCAACAGTGAAGAAGTGCCTCCCTTTTAAGGGAGGCACTTCCACTGAAGGCGGGCTCTCTCCTTCCGCGCCTTCGTGTCTCACTGAACCGGAAGAGTCAGCACTCCTCCCCATGCTTTCTAACTCAATTCCGGTTCTTCCCTGACCTCTCTCCTGACCTCAGGGGTTCAGTGACGAACCCCAGATTGTTTTACTCCTGATCGATCGATTCCGGCTGTTCGCTGGTTTCCTCTATCGGAGCTGCAGGTTCGGATTCCATTGGAACGGAAGTCTCCCGTTCGGGAGCCCCATACTGGATGTCGTCCTGCTGTGAATCGTAACGAAATGGTTCGAATCGGTGAAGGCGTGCCATTCGCGCATCGAATCGCGGTGCGTGCTCGAGTTTGGACGGATCGCCGAGAAAGTGAATCGGTTCCTCATGACTGAGTGTCAGTTGTTGGAGCGGAACAGCGAAGCTGGCGGCCCCATTATCGTCACGGGTGATGATTACGTGCTGCAGATAACCGATATTCAAATCGGTGATCAGATCGGAAACATGAGCGAATTCCTCCCCTTCGAATACAATCGATTCTCCGAGAATTTCCGTGGCCCGAAAGAGATTCGTTTCACTGTCGGCGACTGGTTCGCCCCGTTCTGCCGCGCCATATTCGATCACTTCCTCTTCTTCCAAAAGCGGGTCGATTTCGGCATCGGCCGAGATTCCGGTGTCGGAGCGGTCGGCAGCCCGAGAACTTTGGTGGAGCCGGGATTGATTCAGAGAAGGTCCGTCGCTGCGCTGACTGAAAACTTCTCGGGCATTTGCAAAAGCTTCTTCCGAGAATTCGGAACGGCTGTCGGAGATTTGATTGGAAGCCGAAGGGCGTTGACGCATCGTTGTCTTTGCCTGATTTGTGGTCGGGCGAAACTGGTTGCCCGCCCGATAATATTCATGGACATCGCGCACGGTTTCCTGGAGAGCGATTCGATCGAGATCGTTGCTTGGGACAGAAGGAGCATTTTCCCAACGATCGGCATCAAGGTTCAGAGTCAGATCATTTTGACCTTCGGTTCGTTCCAGAGCGTGTGGTTGAACCAGGCGAAGACTTTCTCCGGGGCCGATGGCGACCAGGTCGATTCGACCGCTTTCCCGATTAATCGTGAAATCTTCCACCATACCGATCGGGAGTCCATCGCTCGATCGAACCACTGTTTCGAGCAGAGCCGAAGCATTGATAACGGACTGCAACGGGTCGATGTCGCGGGCCGGAGCGCCGTATTCGATCGGCCGCTGGACGGGTGTCGCGACTGCTTCTTCGGGTTCCTCCCGTTCGGTGAATTCGATTCCGATCGGAACACCTCTGTCATTTGGAGCCACAGTAATTTTGATCGGCGACTCCTTTTTCTCTTTTACGGCAGCTCGTTTGCGATCTGCTTCGGATTGCTCAATTAAAACAAAGTGAGGCAGCCCCGGATCGTTTGAAGGGATGACCCACGCGACATTTTCAGGTCTTTCAGGTGGAGCTTCGGGTTCGGCTAAAGCAGTCGTAGTGACTGAAACGGCTGGGATGGATGCAGCTCCCAGCGTTAGGAGGAGATAATTGATTTTCATAATATGTACGGTTGAAGGTTGGCGAGATAGTCAACTGATCGGGATTGCCAGTTGATTGAACTGACTCCCTTCTTAGCTACTGCTGTGCCAATCTGGCCGAACGATTGATAATCTTCTGATTCCCAGTCGGAAACGGTAGGGGAGGTCGCAAATTTCGATTTGCTGCCTGCGCAGCATCTGCACTTTGCAACCGTGAAGGATTCAGGCAGATGCAATTTGC